>CAINWJ010000130.1 GCA_903854455.1 Candidatus Peribacteria bacterium
ATTATTTGGGAATTGGACATTGGGCATTGGTCATTTTGCCTCTCGTCTTCTATGATTCCCTCCATGCCCATTGTCGCCTTAAGTTGGGATCTCGCCATCGTGGTGTTCTTCGCGATTCTCATGAGTCTGGGATTCATCATCGGCAGGAACCAGACGATGAAAGTCATCATCGCGGCGTACATAGCTGTCATCGCTCTCTCCGGAATCGGGAGTGTGCTGACCAGGCTGACTGGTGGAAGCCTCCAATCCATCGGTATTCCCATTGACCCCACACTGGTGTCACTCGGACAGATCTTCTTCTTCCTGCTCTGTGTCATCGTCTTCGTGATAAAGAGCGGCATCGACATCTCACACAAGAAGGATGCCGGATCCATCATGATGATGATTTTCACCGGACTCCTCGGCTTCAGTCTCGCCGGTCTCATCGCATCGACCATCCTTTCGTATGCGGCGGGCAACGATGTGCTGACGAGTGGTTTCCTCGCCACCATCGCCATCGGTCCGCTCTTGAAACAAAGCACACTGGCTGAGCTGCTGATCGTCAATCAGGATCTGTGGTACGCGCTGCCCGCCTTCCTGATCGTGACAATGGGATTCGTCCGAACAAGCGAATGATCATGCAACCGCTTTTGCTGATCGCTGATCGCTATCACAAATTGCCCTTGCGCAAGGAGAAAGCGGGCGTAATAATGCGCCTGTTTCCTTCACCCCTCTTATGAAGCATCTTCTTGCTCAAGTCTCCGGAGCCTTTGCGGCATCCCAGCTCTTCGTAGGCAAAGCTTTTGCCGCACTATCGAATCCTGCTCCAATCCCAGGTCTTGCGACAGATGTGGATATCAAGACCGCAATCGTGACAATCATCACGAAAGTGCTGGATTTCATCCTAATCATTGCGGTGCTCTACGTCATCATCGCCGGTATCCGTCTGATCATCTCCGGTGGAGACGAGGGAGAGAAGGACAAGGCGAAGACCACGATCATTTACGTCATCGCCGGTATCGTCATCGTGTTGTTCGCCCGGGTCATCGTGACCTTCGTCAACAACATGTTCTAATATTTGAATTCTGTCCCTCCTCCTGCGTACGCCGGGGGAGGGATTTTTTTAATTCTTACAACGTAGAGACGCCCCGACGGGACGTCTCTACCATGGAAATTGCCAAAAAATAAAGCCGAAAATTTTGCGGCTCTCTGCATCGCGATCATGTCGTTGGCATCACTTCCGGCACCGCAGGATCGAGCACATCAAGCGCAACATTTTTCGGCTCTACCTTCTTCACCTTGGTCGGACGAAGAGGATCATTGACCCAGACTGCGTCCTTCGTGACCTCATAAATCTC
Source organism: Candidatus Peribacteria bacterium (assembly GCA_903854455.1). Classification (GTDB taxonomy): domain Bacteria; phylum Patescibacteriota; class Gracilibacteria; order Peribacterales; family Peribacteraceae; genus CAINWJ01. Next base: position 1,338 of record CAINWJ010000130.1, read on the forward strand.
CGTGACGGGAACAGGCTGTCGATAGAAGAAGAATTTCCGTGGAAAGAGCCACTCCAGCGTGAAGTGATGCGTGTTGAACTGAACATCCGCACACGTACCGAGTCGCATCTTGGTGCCACGCGTGAGAATAGACTGACCGAGAACAGTACGACCTCCCTCGAAGAATCGCTGCAGCCGGATGAGCTCGTCGGGCGGCGTCAGGCGATCGGCGTTCCGAATGTGTACCTGCATCCCCCAACCAACAATGTCACTCGTCTGGAGAAACAATGCATCCCGGGAAAAGACCGCGGACACGAAAAACCCCTGGATGTTCCCGGTATCAGGATCGATCACGGGATCGTCGAGTGTCGCGACAGTATCCTGCGTTGCGTCATCGACGACTGGCATCCCCCGGCACATAGAGGCACGGATGTGCATGGGGGAAGTATAGAGGTGTAAAGGATTATCAGATAAGTATGCAGTATCCAGTATTCAGTATGCAGTATCTTAACTACTGGTACGCATTCATACTGCATACTCCATACTCAATACTGAATACTCACTCAAAATAATCCCACCACTGCTCCAGCCTTGTGCTACACTATCCTCCATGCACCTCTTCTCCGGCTCCTCCCACCCAGTCCTCGCCAGCGCACTCGCCAAGGAACTCCAGTGCCCGCTGGGGAAAGTGTTGCTGAAACCGTTCAGCTGCGGAGAGCGCTACGTTCGCTACGAGGAAACGCTCCGGGGTAAGCACGTGTACATCCTGCAGACAGGATCACAGCGTCCCAACGAAGATCTGATCGAGCTCTTCCTCATGTGCCAGGCGGCTAAGCTCAGCTTCGCTGCGTCCGTGCACGTCATCATCCCCCACTTCCCGTACGCCAGACAGGATCGTGTTGCTGCTCCCCGTGAGCCCATTTCCGCCAAACTGATCGCGCACCTGCTAGAGGAATCCGGCGCAGATCACGTCATCACACTCGATTTGCATTCGGATCAAGTACAAGGCTTCTTCTCGGTTCCCGTCGACGCGCTGGATGCCCGCCCCATCTTCGCATCCTACCTCTCGGCAAAGAAATTCAAGAATCCGGTCGTCGTCACTCCCGATACCGGAGGAACCAAGCGCGCCAAGAAAATGGCGGACATGATCGGGGCGGATCTGGCCATCATGCACAAGAGCCGTGCCGGACACCATCAGGCGGAGATTCTGGAAGTTGTCGGCAACATCGAAGGCAAGACCTGCATCATCTTCGACGACATGATCGATACCGGCTCGACGCTGGCTCCTGCACGAGAAGCATTGGTTAAGCGTGGAGCGCATCCGGACATCTACGCCGCAGTGACTCACGCCGTCTTCTCCGGAAAGGCAGTCGAAAACCTGACGAAGGCTCAGTTCAAGGAAATCATTGTCACAGATTCCATTCCGATGAACACGACCGCAATCCCGAACCTGAAAGTTCTGACGATCGCACCCCTCCTGGCACAGGTTCTGCGACACGTGGAAAGTGGCAAGAGCGTGACGCAGATTTATAACAAATAACTGTGAACAGTTAACTGTTAACTGTTAACTTATTACTTCTCAACTCAACCGCATCCCCCGGTTTCAACGAAAGAATCTGTAGGAAACTTCCCTGATTGACTGCAATTTCAATGCGCCCGAAATCATCGTCCATGATCACCGGTTGACCCACTTCGACCTCGCCAAACGTCCGTCGGTAAGGAAGATCAACGGTACGATCCCCGGCATTCAACTGAATCGTCTGACCGGTCTTCGCAAGCCGGTGCAACTCCTGATTCCGAATATTGAGAAATACGTTCCCGTAATGATTGGCATGAATAACCGTCGCTCGAATGACTCCGCGATCGTAGACTGCTTCGTTGTATGGAGCTGGATGGAGCTCGGAAGAATCAATCAATGGACCGAAATCCGCAATCGAAAGACCATTGGACAGATGAGCCGCAGCGGGAGCAAAGACATCTCTTCCATGAAAAATAGCGGAAACGGGAAGCCGCATGTACCGGTCGTTTGTCAGAGCATGGACGCGAACAATACCACCGAGAAAGCTTGCTGCCGGTAACAAGACTCCATTATCCGGACCGATGAGGTAGTCCCCTCTCTTGGTTTCGATCGCGATGGCATGACGATCTGTTCCGACACCAGGATCAACAACACAGATATGACAACCAACCATCAACGATTCCACCGCTTCAAAGAGCCTGGCACCACCGAGAATATCAAAAGGCTCAATGTCATGCGCAAGATCGATTACGAGCGCCTCGGGACAAATGCCAAGAATGACCGACTTCATGACGCCGATGCCTTTGTTACCCGAACCAAAGTCCGTGGAGAGACTGATAAATGGACGATTCATGGCGCAAGTATGGCGGAAGCGATCCTGTCAACCAAGAGATCTCACCGATCAGACGATCATTTTTGCCTGATCCCTGATTACTGATTACTGATCCCCGACCCTCTCCCTGACCCTGATCACATCGCCATCACGATCCCGAAGATCAGCAGTGCCGCAGAGAAGGCGTAGAGTCCGACAAGCGTCTCGGCAAACGCACGGTAGAGACGGAAGCGGAAGAACCTCGTTCCCTCGACCATCAGAATCGTCATCGGAAGAGCGGCAACGGCAATGTACCGGAAGTTTTGAGAGGAAGGGTACGGACTCTGGAGACGGAAGAGTAGGAGACCGAATATCAATGTACTCAATGCAAGAACGTGTACCGAATCCCCTCTCCGGATCATCCGGATAGCACCAAGAAAACCGATCGGGATCAGGAGTATGCCAAAAACCAGGAGAATGGATGCCTCCGGACCGAAATCGGCGTACCCGAACTGCGACGTTAAGAAGAGTGCCTCAGGGAAATTCTGCGGAAGATCCTGAGCGACTGCACGACGGCGGAGCACCTGTATCGGATTGAATACGGTCAGCTCATGGAGAGTGGGGCTGAGCAGAACCTTGGTATCCAGAAACGGCGCATTGGCGACTAACCCATAGTTAGGATCGGCGAAATGCCGCCAGCCAAGGAGTGGTGACACGACGATACCGGCGACGACTGTGGAGAGGATAACTGCCTGAATGCGGCGCTTCCAGGAATGATCGATCATGACAACCGCCAGTAGTACAGTGACCGGAATCCAGAGAATCGCATTCCCCTTCGTCAGCAACCCGATGCCGATGATCAGACCGGTAATGCCCCAATCGAAAAGGCGTCCGGAACGGATGGCATGGAGCAGCAAGAGGAACCACACGAAACCGAGGAATGTGAGGAGCACGTCATTATTTATCTGCGATGCCTGGAAGATCAGTGCCGGAAACGTGCAGAGAACGACAGTCGCAAGCATGGTACGCACATGGTCGGACCCGAAGATCTTCCGGACAACCGCGAAGCCGATCAGCAGCACCCCAACCGACAGCAGTACCGAGAGCTGCTGCACGAAGAGCAGTGCCAGCGGCAGCGCCAATCCGATCCGATCACCAATCGCAAAGAGTGGTGCAGTCAGGAAGTAGTAGAGCGGCGCCTGATGCGCCTGCCAGGATGTGAGAGCAAGCGGGACAGTCCAATCGGCTGCCACGTGCTGAATATAGGCAACGTGCCCGAAAACATCGTGAGCATGCATGTAGTACGGCATGGAGAATGCGTACGCCACCCGCAGCAGAACACCACCGAGCAGGAGCATCCCAAGAACGCGCGTCATGCCCTGCGGGAACAGAATCCGGACCATGAACCGGTGCCAGAGCAGGATGATCGCAGCACAGGCGAAGAAGAACAGCCACGGCAAGAGCGTGAGCCGTGACGGTTCCAGACCGAAGACGAAAGAGGGAACGTCATCCTGCACATGCATCGTGAGGTCGACGTGGTTCCAGCCCTGATGCAGCACCGAAGAAAGATCGAGCATGAACTGATCCTTGTCGAACGCGACACCGACACCGTTGATCGTGAGCGTATCCACCGGCGTGTGGTTCCGGTAGTACCGCATGAACGTGCGCGGCGACCATCGCGAAGGGATCAGGAGATCAAACGAAACGCGCAGCTGACCCGATTCCTTCGACAATTCCATGAGCGGCATATCGAACGCTTCCGTGGAGCCGTTCGGATAGATCTTCACGGCATTGGCAGTGACAGGGCAGAACTGTGCGTAGATGCAGATGACAACGAGCAGTGCCGCCAGCGCCGCAATGCTGACAGAGCCGACAAGCAACGTACGCCGGAGGAGGGATTTGGGTGAAGTCATGCACGGAAAACGCGGGAGTGACTATAGCAGATCAAGAAGCAGCTTGACCGAATGCTCGAGCATTCGTACTCTTTGTCAGCCGATGACGGTTTCATTTGTCACCGGCAGTTGATCTTTCTGTGCTCGTGGGCGATTAGCTCAGCTGGTTAGAGCGCCACACTGATAATGTGGAGGTCGGCTGTTCAAGTCAGCCATCGCCCACCACTTGATATATTATTCAAAAGTAGTATAATATTAGATGTGCAAAATGATAAAATTCACAAAGAACCGCAAAGCGCAGAACCTGCAGCCGCACCTTCTTTGAAGAGCGCTGCTTTGATTCAAGATCCCGCATCACAACTTGTGGATGCTACTCAAGCAGTTCGTCATGAGATTGGCACACTTGCGCAGCCTGACGGATTAGAAGCTCTTATTACTCCGGAAAAGGAGGTAGTCAACCTTCTTTCACAACTCGATATTCCTGCCGTGATCAGAAAAGAAGGAGAAGGAGGAGTGACAAGAATTGCAGAGCTCCTTATTAGGTTGCGACAAGAAGGCTATGGTGATTATCTGGCTGTCTACAATATCTTTTCTAACCTGAATTCACATTCTCGGAAGGAATACCTTGAGCTGTGGCAGGAGAGAAAAAAACAGATTCTACAATCGCTTGATGAATACATGCCAAGTACAGAAGAGTTTCTTGAGAAGTATTGTTGTGAAGGGGCAAGGAGGGAATTTACAAGATTGAAAAAGAAGTCACCTCAGAAATTTGAACAATTGGTGAATTCACTGAGAAAGATGATCGCCATTGCTCGCAGCATGGAAACTCTCTACGTTCGAGAAATGAATAAATTCCGTCAAGGTCAGAAAGGGGATAATTTTGATTGTGATGAACATCTCTTACTTAACCAAGCCCTCTCTCGCGCTGCTGGAATTACCATCCTTCCAGAATTACATATCGATGAGCATGTCTGCCAAGACATTCCGGAGACAGCAATGGTACTTGATTGGGGAAACGTTCTCACAAAACGAGAGTTGCTCCAGCGATACGGCAGCGACTATTTTGCCACTGAAGATCATTACGCAACGGCAAACTATGATCAACATGGTAAGGTTGGTTCATATACTTCTGCGGATAACCAGCTGTCTTGCACAAAGCCAAATGAGGCACTCGCCAGCCTTCTTGGAAGACAGATAACGATGTATGAGGAGAGCGAACGCTATAATAGTAGATCTGCTGTGGTGCAAGTTACTGAACAACTAAGCCCTGATGCTCGATATGTGCGTAACCGAAAAGCATATGATGCAATTAAGGCCAAGAGAGTTGGAGAAGCCATTGTCATGCTTGAACAATGGCTCGAACAGGATCCGGAAAATGTCGATTTCCTAGATTTGCTTGCAAGAGCATACCTGCAGCAGAAAAGAGTTGCTGATGCTGTAGGCTTGTTTGAAATCATCCTTCGTCGCTATCCAAATAATGCAAGTCAGGTAAGTGATATTTTTGATATTCTTGAAAGTAATGGAGCTTACACAGAAGCGCGTTCTATCATAGAACGCTTTATGCCCAAGAAACTTACGTCGCAACAACGTGCTTACGCCCAACATCAAATAGGTTACGCTTACTCAAAAGAAGGAAATCTAACTTTAGCTCTCCAATTCTTTGAGAAGGCAGCCAAACTTGATCCAGAAGAAGAACTGTATCGACGGAATATCGCCACAATCAGGCGCAAGATTTGAAATAGGAAAGTATCGGAGGAATCAGTCACACAGAAATTGCCCAAGGAATCCTCACATCCCTGATCGATCGATAGATGTTCGGCAGTTCAGCAAACAACCACGGTGCTCCACCACCCTTCACTCCCTCCCCGGAAATGCGACTTTCTGGAATGGCCATGTGCTCTTCAACCATGTTTTGATTGCCTGAAAAAGAACAGTGTCCAGTCCTTCGTCATACGCGCTTTTCCGAACCCAGAGAAAAACCTCAGCTTCAGCATCGGTAAAACGCGGCGGAAGAATGTACACGCAACCCAAGCACAGTTGTTCATCGAGTGACAATACGGTGTAAGTGAATGATGAGCGCATCTGAAACTCCACCTGATGCCATCCGAGATCAGCGAGATCATCATCCTTGGTCATCGTCGGCGACGGCCAGACGTGACCGAAAACTTCAGGAGATATATGCGCTTGCAGATGCTCGACACTACTCATCACAGCTTCGTAATCTTTCTCGACGTCTCGGATGCCGAGCGGACGGAGCTTGAATGACTCAGTCTTAAGCGTTGTGGGGACAACAAAATTATCTGGAACTATCGGTTTCATACACGGCAGTTTACACTGACGTCATGCAGTTCAACATCCATCAGCAGATATTCGAAAAGTACCCGCAACTGCTCGTCGGACTCCTGGTATGTAAGAACATTGAGAACGGACCTGCGCCCGTAGCACTGACGACACGCCTGCGCAGTGCGGAGTCTGCATTGCGTTCACGCATTCCGAATCCTGACGATCTTAAGTCCAATCCTGTCATCGCCGCGTGGCAGGAAGCACACCGCGCATTCGGCAGTAATCCGAACAAGTTCCCCTCCTCAATCCACGCACTCTGCAAACGCGTTATTAAAGGTGGAGAGTTACCTGCTATCTCGACACTCGTCGACCTCTACAACATTGTATCACTCAACCACATGCTGCCAGTTGGCGGCGAGGATCTGAATCGTTGCAAAGGAAACATCGTTCTAACGGTAGCCGTTGGAACAGAACCATTCACCGCCCTTGGGAGTACTGGCAATGAGCCACCTGAGCCAGGTGAAATCATCTACCGTGACGACGAGGGTGTACTCTGTCGCAAATTTAACTGGCGAGAGGCGACCCGAACATGCCTCACGGGTAACACAACGAGCACCGTCCTCGTGATTGAGGCAATTCCACCAACGACACGTGTGCAACTCGAATCTGCCCTGAATGAACTGCAAGACCTAGTGCAAAAATTCTGCGGGAAGGATGCGACGCGTGCAATCCTGGATTCTACCCACCTCGTTCACAATTTTTGATCAGGATAGTATTGGAACACAAAAGGAAAACTCCTCAAAAGCAAACGGTTGCCGTACCGGGGCAATAGCAGTATAAAATCAGCACTTTATCCCTTCCCTTCTCTCACCTATGTGTCAGAAATCCGCTCTCGGCACGGTTGCCTTTGTCCTCGTGATTATCGGCGCCTTGAACTGGGGTCTCATCGGCTTGAGTTCCCTCATCGGAGCCGCAACACAGTGGAACGTCGTTGAGATGTTGGTCGGTCGCTGGCCTGTCGTTGCAGCCATCGTCTACCTCTTAGTCGGTCTCTCAGCGGTCTACAAGCTGGTGAAGTGCGGCAAGTGCTGCGATTCATCCGGCGGGAGCTGCTGCGCGAAATAATGCATTTGGATTCAAAGAAGAAGGGGCTGCGAAAGCGGCTCCTTTTTTGATAGTCATGGTGAGCGCAGTCGAACCATGACACCGCAAAATCACCCTTCGACTACGCTCAGGGTGACATTATTGAAACATCACCTCCACCGGCACCGCATTCGGTTGCGCGATGCCGTCGCGGACAATCCTCGAGAGTACGTTGGCAGCAGGATCGAATGTGAACTCATACGCAACATCACGTCCATCCTCCAGAACGAAGACGCCGATCACCCTGACAGCCTGCGGTGGACCGGCGAGAGGCAGGAGATGAGTCTCGGATCCCATGAGTGCACCGTGATCGACGAGCATCTGACGTGTGATGGCAAGGAGCTGCTGCTCGGTGTACTGCGGTGCTGCGACGGATGAACTGACGGAAGATTGAGCCTGAGAAGAACCAGATGATCCAAAGATGGATTCCTGCTCATCTGGAGTCAGGAGCGGAAGTAACGTCTGTTCAATGCGATCCAATGCCGATTGCCAGGCATCAGACTGGAGCGGATAGCCGATTTCCTTGAGCCGTGATGGAAGATCGCGATTGTCACGAACCACCGCCATGCCAGCCTGAGGATCATCCATTCCCTGGCGGATCACCTGACTGGACCATCCATCGATCAGCCAAACGGAAACGGGCTTCAATGTGAACTGGACAATCGACGGTATCGCGCTGAAAGCAGTCTCGGCAACCGGTGACGACCGGAACGATGCCTCAACTTTTGTCTGACTATCCTCGCTCAAACGTCCGGGATGTAGTCCCAGACGATAGGCGATCAAACCGCTCAGAATGCCTGAAGGATCGATGGTGTCACCGAGAGCGATCAATGAAGATGACTCATCTGGATCCAGTGCCGCTTCTGACTGAAAAGCTTCTGCCAAGCGAGCTTCAACCTGCTCGGCAAATGATGCGGCGGGATCCAAAACAACATCGTACTGCATCAATGAAGATGCATCGGCGATCCGCTCTGAAAGCCAATCGGAAGGAGCGGGAGATAGCTTGCTGGTCGATGTGATCCTGAACTGAAATCCAGCGGGAATCATCGTTCGTGATCCTTTGAGATCAACGAGAACAGGCGCATCCAGCGCGACGATGCTGATATCCGTTCCATCCCGACGAATCCAAACCGTGGCAGCGAGCAACGTCAAGGATCGATCCTTATCCAAGGACAGAGTGAAATATCCGTGCGAGGAAAGAATCGCTTCCCCGGCAACGAACGTCGCATGAGATGAATCAGTAAGAAGAATGCGACTCTTCGGCTCCAGCATCCCTTGCAGATGCCAATCGATATCGATGGAACGGCGTACATCACCAGCGGTAATCAACGTACCCCCGTTGATCGTCGGTTGACCCGGAAGAACGGCACCTTTGACTGGAAGCACCGCATTGACGCCCGCAATCAATACCAGAAGCAAGCACATCAGCGGAACAGCCACGAAATGACGGTGGGATTGGGTGTGCATTTTCCTCTTATTTTAGCAGAAAAGAGGCAGTGATTCAATTGTACAGTTGTCAGGTAAGGTAGGTATTGTAGGTAAGGTAAGTAAAGTAAGTAACTTGCAATATCCTCCTCAAGATTCTTTGTACGTTCATTACCTACCTTACGTACCTTACTTACCTTACTTCGCCCTCCATGCGCATTCTCGGCATCGACCCCGGTCTCTCCACCGCCGGTCTCGGCTTTCTGCACATCGGACCCAAGCGCACCGTCGTCGAGACGGATTGGCTGACGATCAAAACACCGAGTGTGCTGCCGCTGGAAGAACGATTGTTTGAATTGCACGAGAATCTCACCGAGTATTTAGAAGAAACCAAGCCGGATCTGGCGGTCGTCGAGCAGCTCTTCTTCGCAACGAACAAGCGGACGGCGATGGATACATCGGCTGCCAGAGGCGTGATCCTCGTCACACTGCGCAAGCACGACATCCCCATCCTCAGCGCGACACCACTCCAGCTCAAGATGACGATCACCGGAGACGGTACAGCAGACAAGAAGCAGGTACAGGAGATGGTGAAGAGGATTTTGAAGCTCGATCAAATCCCCTCTCCTCCGGATGCGGCGGATGCATTGGCACTGGCGTTGTTTGGGGCGTATTCGAAGAGAGCGATCAGTTGAGAATAATGCTGCTATACGCGCAAAGCATTGCGCTCCTTTTTTCAAATATTATTCTTTCTTCTGTTTGGGAGCGGAATGCTTTCCGCGGGTAGCAAGCCCATCCAACAGCTAATCAGCCAACAGCCTCGCTTGTCCCTCTCCAACTTCCCACACCTCCCCGATCTTCAGTTCCGGAAGCAGATGCGCCGTCGTCACGATCGTCTGGTACTCACTGCAGTGCTTGAGCAGTACTTCCTGATGCGTTTCATCAAGCTCTGAAAGAACATCATCGAGCAGGATGATGGGCTTCTCATGCTTCTGTTCGGCAAGCAAAGCGACGGAAATGAAGAGCAGCGCGACGAATCCTGCCCGCTGCTGACCACGGGAGCCGATGATCCCGAGAGAGCGACCGTCGGCAAGCACATCCCAATCATCCCGGTGCGGACCGGCGGTC
>CAINWJ010000131.1 GCA_903854455.1 Candidatus Peribacteria bacterium
CCCTGACCCCCTGGTTGCAAACCAGGTGCTCTACCACTGAGCTACAGCCCCACTATTGAAAATTGTACCTGAAATTTTAATTAGGAGTAGACCTTCCGTACCTACCGTACCTCTCTTACCTTCGTTTGCCCCGAATCAGCCCCCACTTGTACGGGTAATACACCCACGGTCCGACAATCGTGCTGTAGTCACGCCGGAAGAGATGGGCGAAGGCTCGGCGGATGAGACCCAAGAATCTGGCGAGGAAGTGGAGAATGGGAAATGATCGGGAGTCATCCGATCCCTGCATGTGCTTTAAGAACCAGTGAAACAGCCACCGCGGAGGCTTGCCGACGATGAAGAGGAACAGGAGCGTATTTCCGAGCGTCGGTCTGGTGTGCAGGTAGGACGACGATGCTCCATGCACGGTGATCTCCGGATGCGCCTGGAAGTAATCCCACATCTTGGTCTTCGGGAAAACGCGCAGTCCGAAGATATTGAGGAAGTACGGTCGCTCCAGATTAAAAAGCAGCTGGGCGGTTGCCACCACGTCCTCGCGTGTCTCCAGCGGATTGTCCGTGATGATGTCGTACGACGGAGGGATCATCCCGAACTTCTTCGCTGCCAGCCCCAGGATGCGCGCACCCGTGAGAATCTGCTCGGCAGTCGTCGGTCGCTGGTAGAACATCAGAATTTTGTTACTTCCGCTCTGAATGCCCATCCGTGCCCGGTTCATGCCTGCACGCCCCAGCAATTCGATCTTCTCCTCGGTGATGAACTTGGGATGCATGCCGAAAATGACGAATGGCAGATTAATCCGCTTCGTGTACTGCTCGCAGAACTCCTGAATCGTTGCGAGCGGCAGGACGATGAAGTTGTCATCGTAGAACACGATAGTGGAGATGAACGGGTACAGCCGCAGCGCAATCTCGATCTCCTCGATCATGTAATCAACGGTCGGATGCCGGATGCGTGCGTATCCACAATCCAGACGAATGAACGCATTGTTGGCGCAGTAGGAACACGCGAACGGACATCCCACCGTCCAGAGCGTGCGGTAGGAGAGTCCGTTGAATAGGATGTAATCCTTCGTCGTGAATGGCCGGAATGCCCGGAGACGTGGATCGAAGAGACGGCAACTCAGATCGTAGAAGAGATGCGGCTGTGCGCTCATTTCTGCAGACGTACTGAGCTTGCGGTTGGCATTGCGGATGATGCCATCCGGAGTCCGGAACCACATCGACGGTGTGCGTTGGTAATCTTTGCCGGTCGAAAACGCCTCGTAGAACGTCCGGAACACATCCTCACCTTCCCCGGTGCAAATGGCATCCACATGCTGCAGAGCATCCTCAGGACAGAGGATGCAGTGTGTCCCGCCCCAGAGGAGGAAAGCGTTTGGATTCCTCTGCTTAATGGCATACGCCAATTGCTCCACATGCAACGCACTCGGCGTCATGCAGGAGAAGCAAATCAGATCCGCCTCTGCCAGATCGTCGGCGATGGCATCGATGTAGCGATCAAAATGTGACTCGGCGCTGGGAAAGAGATGCGTCTTGAGGCTATACAGACTTCCGGTAGCAATGAAGCAAATATCCGTCGCTGGATTGATTTCACGGGCAACGGCAGCGATACGCCGGAACCCCAGCGCCGTGATCCCGTCCTCCACCGCAACACACTTCACCCGGAGCGGAACGGAGCCGGAGGTGACAGGCGGACAAACCAAAACAGCAAAAAAGGAATAATTGCCACAAAACATGGCTTTCTACGGCGCAGCATAGCATTTTGAATCCATTCCTCAGACAGAGCTGGCAGAATCCACTGGAAAATCATGGAAAGATCAGTACAATCCGCCGCCCATGGAACTGGATGATATTCTGACTTTTCGCAAGGTGATTGAATATGTGGCTGATAAGAGACGATCCTATCCTGGCTTGTTAACAGAAATCTATGAAAATCTTGCCAGAGAAAGAAGGGTAATTGGTACCAGAATTAATACTGTTTTTGGCACAGACGCCATCTGGATAGTGCAACTGCAATATGCTCATGCATACCAATTACTGATTAGCGGAGCAGAGGATCAACCAGCAGATTTCACTCCTCCAACTGACGAGATATCTCTTCAAGTCATTGCCATGGCAAATGAAATGGCTCTGGAGATTGCTCGAAGAATCCTCGATACCTTGCCACCAGAACTCAGGTCAGCAGCTCTCCAAGCGCATTCTGATGCACCGCATTCCTAAGCTCCATTCCCACCCGTTCGCCCACACTCATGGATCGGCCGTAGAGATAACCAGAGTACGGCGTTGAAAATGTCCCAGGAGATCCCGGAATCCTGAGCGAGACGTCGAAGATCACGATGTCTTCCTTGCCATCCTCAGCGACCACGGCACCCTGCAGCGCAAACGGTCCAATGATCCCCTTTCCGCTTGGATCCAACTTCTTCGGCAGTTTCTGGGTAGCCATTACGAATTTCTCCCCGAGATCGAATGCTTTCTCCAGGATCGATTCCTTGACGGTGCAGGCGATGTGCCCGGTCTCGATCATCTTCAGCGGAACGTACTTCAGTGCCAGTGCCTGCTGCTCCGCGGTCATCCGGAGAAAACCATCCAGGTTCGTCTGCCGCCGCGTATCGGTACCAAGCAATTCCAACTCCTTCGTGAGCGGCGAGTAGAAGAAATTGAAGTTCACCGGTGCGCCGACCACGAACTCCTCGATCGTCGCCTCACGCCAGTTCTTCCCAACTTTGCCTTCTTTCTCGAGCTTCGATCCGATTGCTTCGTAACTTTTCTCGTCAGTTGCAATAAAAAAAGCTCTCTCATAGCCACGCTTGGCCTCAGCTGCCTTCACTAATACAGGACGATCAATTTTATCTGACCGCTGACCGCTGACCGCTGACCGCTCATAAATCTTCGGTGTCCGGATACCTGCATCTTTCAGTAAATCGTACTGATTGTACGGCTGATCCCGCTCTTCTAGCTTGAGCAATGTTCTGGATCCGAAAATGGGGACATTGAAATCGTTCTCGACCTTGGAGAAATCTTTGAAGTAGACCCAGAAATACCGGTTATGCACAAATATTGTATTCATGTTTCTGAGCTTCTGCTGAACCTTTGGATCGAGAATGCCATCGAACTGATCGACGAGAATCGTCTCATCGATACAGCCGATACTCTCACCGTTCACACCATTGTCCTGCGTCCATTCATTACTGTGAATCCCCTCCGCCGGTCTGGTGCGAAAATACTTCGCATACGTCTTCTCTCTTCCTTTGCGCGCGACGCATACCGTCTTGAACCCGCACTGCTTGGCACCGTGACAGACATCCAGCCCGCTGTGGCCGCCGAGCACGCCGACGGTGAGATGCTTGAGATCGTAGCCTTGAAGAAGATCGAGGGGGGTCATTGGCTCTCAGTGTATTATGAAATAAAAAATAAATCAGAACTCTCGAGTGTATAGATGCGATTGTAGGCAACGATCATCGGAATAATAGCGTACCTCTACCTTCACTTCCCCTTCGATGGATTTTGTACGATACACAGGATATGACTCCTCTCCGGAAGGCCCTGGCTTCGAGCCTTCCTGAACGTACTGCTTCAGAGAAATGGTATACGGCTGTCGAATACGGACGCAGCCTATGAGATCGCACATCCCGCCATAAGCAAACTCTCCATCGAGATATCGACCCACCACCTCATCTCGACGCGGAATCTCCGTAAGAGTTTTCTGCCAGCCAGTCGCCTCTTTCCTGTAGATAACGCCTTCCTGAATACAAGTATGCTGATAACCTTGTATCGGTATGAGAACAAGACCGATTGATCGTTCCATGACCCGGAAGACTACAGCGATTCCAAAAATGACAATGAAAATAATAATCAAAATAAGAATCCCAAGTACAACTTTTTTTTGATTGAAAATGCTACCTATGCTGATTATAGATTTTGGCATAGATACAAACGAACTTTGGCTACAGTAAAGATTAAAAACTGTCGTTTACCCTAACACTTCCTCAAGCCTCCCCTGCTCAATTGCTTCTTTAATGTCCCGCGCCATCCTGCGACCGGTGCTCATCGGCTCCTTGTACTTGAGCGCGGTGTAGGGTGATCCCTCGATGAACGGATTGGTACCGGCGACGATGCGTGCACTGATCTCGAAGACGTAGATCTGGAGCTTGCGTGTCACGATCGTCTCCAAACAGAACGGCCCAAAGAGTCCTTTTCCGATGCCGGGAAGTCTCTTCGAAGCTTCTACGACACGATCACCCATGGCGAATAATTCGGGCAGCATCGATTCACGCACCACCACCGGAACGTTGCCGACGACGGTGTAACTCGTGTGGATCTTGGCAGCCAGCTGATCCTCCGCCTTGATGCGCCCGATGGAGTCGGCGTTGGATTCGTAGCGCTTGTCGAAGCTCATGATCTCCAGCTCCTTCGTAATCGGGGAATAGAAATAGTGGATGTAGAGCGGCACACCGACGATGTACTCCTGGATGGTGAAGTCCTTCTCATCAGGATATTTACGATTCTTGACTTCGTAGAACTGCTCCGGCGTGCGGACGACGAAGTAGCCGAATCCCCCGCCGGCACCGTGGAACTTCACGATGACCGGACCGTCGATGTCCTCTGGTTTCTCGAAGACGCGTGGAAGTAATAATTTGGCATCCAGAAGCCACTGCCGCTCCATCGTCCGATCACTCTCCCACTCTAAGATCTCCCTGGTTCCGTAGTACATGGACTTCATGGTCTTCACCTTCTCCGGACCCATGTAGGAAATGAATGAACC
>CAINWJ010000132.1 GCA_903854455.1 Candidatus Peribacteria bacterium
CGAGACGGATGATCCTGTCCGCCGGATGATGGAGGCGGACCGAAGTCTGTGGCTGGTTGATGAATCGTTGCGATTAAGTGACGCTGTGACCATGGGCAGCGGACTGGAGTGCCGTGTTCCGTTCTTAGACCCGAACATCATCGCCTGGTCACACGCAACACCGTCGTCGTGGCATGTCGGACTGAAGCGAACGAAAGCGTTGCTGAAGGACACATACCGTTCGATCCTCCCCCCACATCTGTTCTCGCTTACGAAAGCCTCCTTCTACCCGCCGCTCGCCAAGTGGATCCGCCGCGAGTGCGCACCGCTGATCGAGGAAGCACTGAATCAACCGAGAATCCGTGAACTGTTCAACGTCGACACTCTGCGCGAGCTGCACCAGGCACACATTCGCCACGAACGGTATGCCCTGCACCCGCTGCAGGCAATCATCCAGCTCAGCAACTGGTTCGAGACAGTCTACGACGCGTGAGCAATTGTAAATATCACACTCTACTGATACTAAAATTCCCTGTCCCTGTCCCTGTCCCTGTCCCTGTCCCTGTCCCTGTCCCTGTCCCTGACCCTGACCCTGACCCTGACCCTGACCCTGACCCCCGATCCCCATTGCCTTCCTGACCCTCTCCGTACTAGCATGCGCCTCCTATGATCAACGCTCTCTTCATCGATGCAGGTCACGGACTGGGTCCCACGGGAGGGATCGACAACGGAGCATCAGGAAATGGAACGACGGAACGTAATGAGGCAGTGACGATGGCGCAGGCACTGGTGAATCAAATGATGAATGATGCGAGTTTCCAGGGAGTGCAGATCATCAAGATCGGTGTGGATGATCGGATGATGCTCATCGACCACATCAAGGAGATCAATGCGGTGTGCCGGCAGAATAACTGGCAACCGTGGGAAGCACTCCTCCTTTCAATCCATGTGAATGCTGCAGGTGATCCGGCAGCCCGCGGACTGGAAGCGTGGTACTCGCCGAAGGCACCCGGAATGGTGACGTTCGCCAGAACACTCGTCGAACAGGTGTCAGCGACGACGGGAATCCCGCCACGTTCTCGTCCGGCACTGATCTCATCCGAAAACCGGTGGGGCAGGCTCGGCATTCTGGACGATACGCTCTGCAATGGCTGTCTCTTCGAGGCGGGATTCATCTCGAATCAGTTCGATGCTGCATTCTTCAAAGACAACGCACTGCGGGAGAAGATCGTTGACGGTCTGCACCGCGCCATCAGAATCTACTGCGCACTGCCTGCATTACCCGGTCCCGTCACTCCGCCGTCGTTCTTCACCGACGTCCCGGAGCTTGCCTGGTACCACCAGGATGTGAAGCTCTGCCTGGATGAGGGACTATTCAGAATGCCCGCCGACGGTCTCTTTCGCCCCGAACGCCCCATGAGCCGGGCGGAGATTGCGACGATCCTGGCTCGTCATCTACGGAATCATCACAAGATCGGATGAGAGAAGCCAGACAATGATCATCGTACAAGCCTCCCCTCAATCTTTTCCCCTCCATCACCATGATCGACTCCTCCATCCTCGACGGCGTCCTCGGCAGATTCGTCAATGGTGACGCAGCCTACATCGCCGTCCTGACGTTCTTCATCTGCGAAGCGGTCTTCGCCGCGTTTCCCATCGAACGCAGTCGCATGAAGCAGCTCACCTCCCTCGTCATCGGTGCCATCCTCGGCGTCGTCCTCCTCAAGAATGCCTCGCCGGTCGACAACGTCCTGCAGGGTCTCCTCGCCGGCGGTGCCGCGACGATGGTCGTCGCCAAGTTCAAGGGAACGCCATCGACGGATACGGTGCCAACAACGGTTCAGCCGTCAGCCCCCGCATCGCCGATCACTGCTCCAGCACAAGAACCTGCGGAACATTTGTAGGAAAATGCCGGGACGCGGCGTCCCGGCTGCGGGAATAATGAATGACGGCTATTGGCTCTGACTTTTTCTTTGACAATAACCCGCGGCGTTCAACTTTTTCAATTCCTAATCCCTAATTCCACCCCCTTCACCCGTTCCATCCTTCCCTCCGCTGTGCTATACTATCCCGATGGGTATCGAACACATCAAACACCATATGAATTACCGGCTCTCCGTGATCATCGGCGTCGTGCTCTCCGCCATGGTCGTGACTCTCGCATCGTTGATCGGACGAGGGGCGATCAATTTGAAAGGATCCCTCATCAAAGATGAGCCAACAGATGTGACAGTGATCGCGACGGTGGAGCCGAGGCTCACGGACGGAACGAAGATCACCGGCATCAACTTCCTTCGTAAAGAACCGCAGGAGGAAAATATGAAGCCGCTCTACGATTATTACGTTACAACCTCGGAAGGGACGCCGTACTTCGTCCGTCTGCGATTCGATACGACCACCAATCAGTGGCAGCTCCTCACATTTGAGACGCTACATCCTGACGCCGACCTGAAAGCCGTGCCATAAGAACAAACCACGGAAAAACAATCACTGCCCGCCAGATACGCTTAAACCTCCTCGGCTCTTTCGTGAGCCTCCAGAGCCATTCAAATCCCGAGCGACGCATCCACTCCGGTGCCCGCACCTGTACTCCTGCCAGAAAATCGAAGGCGCCACCGACACCCATCGCAACCCGCACGGTTGTCAATCGCTGAAGTACCCAATCAATCCACAGATCCTGCACAGGCGATCCGAACGCCACGAATAAGACTCGTGCTCCGGATGCATTGATCCGATCGATGATTTGACCTTCCTCAGCCAATGAAGGAGTTCCTGCATACGTACCGGCAATCTGCAATGCCGGAAATCGTGCTTTCAATGCCGTAGCGGTTCGCTCGGCAACTCCCGGAGCGGCACCCAGAAAGAAGACGGAGCCAACGGATGCAAGCCCACAAATGCGCGTCATCAGATCGACACCCGTGACGCGCGCTGGCAATCGTTGACCCAGGAATTTCGCTGCCCAGAGGAGACCGATGCCATCCGGAACATTGAGCGACGTTTTCCCGAGGACACCTCGAAAGTATGGATCACGGTGCGCCTTCACGAGCATTTCCGGATTGGGCGTCATGACGTGATTTGCTCTGCCGGAAGCGAGCAATCCTTCGATGCAATGCAACGCCTCATCCTCCGTGACCGGATCGATGGGAACGCCGAGGATGTGGATTCTGTGCAACACAGGGTTTCATTATCCGCGATTCCGACGCACAATGGAACCACCCATGCAGATCAATCGTGCCATCATCGTCCTGAGTGTCATGTTGCTCCTCGGCGCATGCGCGATGACACCGTCTGTCAGCTTCCGCCCATCAACAGCATCAGGAAGTATCACAGGCACAAATCCGGGAACCGGCGACACCATCGGCGCAAATGAAGTGATGCCGAAAAATACGGATAGTCTGGAGGCGGGAACAACGCAGAGCGGAACAATCATTCCCGTATCCCTCACAGAGAAAGTTTCAATCCTATTCGGGAGCGGAACAGCCGTTCCAACACTCACAGAGTACTTCGATTACGACTGCGACTATTGCCGGGAATTCGCGCTGACGCAGGAGCCATGGATCGAGCGGGAATTTGTTGGAACGAAGCGGATGAATGTGGAACGCGTATTTGCACCACAGACTGCACTGGGTTCACGGCTTGCAGAAGCGGTAATCTGTGCGGGGCTCCAAGGCAAAGTCAGTGAAATGGATCAGGCGTTGATCAGCCGGCAACCGGAGAACGATACTGCTGTGTTTGCCATCGCGAAGAAAATCAGGCTTCAGACCAAACCATTTGCTACCTGCATGCAGCGAACGGATCTGCTGCCGAAGAATGATCAACGTGAGATCAAGCGAGTGCCGACGTTCCGGCTTGGAACTGCACAGTGGGAAGGAATCCTAACGGAGGAAGAGTTGCGGGCGAAGATTGAGGAAATGCTCAAGGCACAATGAGTGAATGACCAGATTCATTCAATGTTTTCGCAGCCGGGACATCGTGTCCCGGTGTCGTAATCATCGCTTGGCAACAGCTTCAAACGACGCAATGTGATCGCCCCAGAACACCGACCGCGTGTGCCGGATTTTCTCAATGTGAAACAACGAAAGCATCTCCCGTAGGTACTCGCGCGTGAAGAAGTGACGCATAATCTTACGTTTGTAGACATGATCCTCAACTTTCGTACCCGTTGCGTAGATCGGATCTTTCACTGATTTGCATTTCACAAAAAATAAGCCGCCTTTTTTGAGTACCCGATGAATCTCCCTAAAAATCTTTACGGTATCTTTATGGCGAAAGAAATGCAGGGCATTGTGAGCGTAGACAACATCGAATGATGCATCTGGAAACGGTAACTTCTTGCGCAGATCGTGTTGAACGATCTCCATAGAATAGTCACCTCTTCCCTCCAGCCTCTCCTGGAGTTTTGTAAGCGCGTAAACGGAGAAATCGATCGCCGTGACTGTAAATCCCCGCTTCAAAAACGCCACACTGTCCGCACCTTCCCCACACGCGACATCGAGGATCGTTCGTCCTCGAGGCAATCCCAATACTTTCATCGTACGTCGTGCAAAGCTATTGATGGAACTCTTTCTCGATGCAAGCTTCAAGTGCCATTGTCGTTGATCGTCAGATGCCATACGTCTACGAGAAGAACAGAAAGTATCCTACACTAGAGTCATGAAGCTGAAAGACGCCATCCACGACTTCCTCACACACTGCGAGGTGGGTCGCTACCAGAGCCAGAAAACCGTGGAGAACTACCGGCACTATTTGAAGAGATTTGAGAAGTTCGCCGGACCCGCGACGGACGTCGGAAAGCTGACCAATGATGTAGTACGCGACTACCGGCTGCACCTCCACCGCACACCCATCCGCGGTCAGGGAGTCACGCTCGACATCAAAACCCAGCAATATCACTTGATTGCGCTGCGGGCGATGCTCAAGTACCTGCAGAAGAACGATGTCTCTACCCTCTCGCCGGAGAAGATCGAACTGCCCAAGGTACCCGAGCGACAGGTGGAAGTGCTCACGCGTGAGGAACTCAAGTCGATGTTCGATTCCGCCGATCCGACGAAGCGCAACGGTCTCCGGGATCTAGCACTCCTGCACCTCCTCTACTCCACCGGACTGCGCGTGAGTGAAATCAGCAAGCTGAACCGGAAGGACGTGAACCTCGACACCCGCGAGTTCCGCGTGGTGGGCAAGGGACGCAAATCCCGCATCGTCTTCATCTCGGAGACAGCTATCGATCACCTGAAACGATACCTGGATGCCAGGAACGATAACTGGACGCCGCTGTTCGCAAGCAACTCCAACCGGTCGAGGCAGGACACACTCCTCGGCGAAGATCGTCGTCTGGAGCCGCAAGCCATCGAACGGATTATCAGAAACTTAAGCGCACAAGCCGGCATCATGAAGAAGGTCACACCCCATACACTTCGCCACACCTTCGCAACCGAACTCCTCCGAAACGGCGCCGACATCCGCTCGGTGCAGGAGATGCTGGGTCACGCGAGTATCACCACGACGCAGATCTATACGCACCTGACCAATAAACGTCTCAAGGAAATTCACCAGCAATTCCACCGCTAAAGCGAAGCATTATGATGATGTAAAGACGCCCCGGCGGGGCGTC
>CAINWJ010000133.1 GCA_903854455.1 Candidatus Peribacteria bacterium
AGCCCCTCTCCCGAGGGGAGAGGGGAAGAATGTTGCCAACATGCATTCCAGTTGCCTCCGATGCCGAGGTTCTTCTCATTACGCTTGAATGTGATTCTTGGATCTTTGAGGTATCGCTGGATGTGAGACTGCGTATCTTCCCGCTTAGAGCAGTCATCGCGGATCAGGAGCTGCCAATCCGTGAACGTCTGCGCGAGGATCGATTCCACCGCTGCCGTGATGTGCTCACGTTTGGGTTCGTACGCCGGCATGCAGATCAGAACACGTGGTATGTGGGATGTGGAAATAGGATGGTATAGACTTATGAAGTATCCTGTATTCAGTATTCAGTATTCAGTATATTGCATCCAGTCAATCGGGAGCATCGAATACTCCATACTGGATACTTGATACTAAATACTCCTGATACTGTTATTTTTACAGCTTTCACACAATTGTTCCATGAAGCGCGTCCTCTTAACCGGCATCGACGGATTCATCGGCCATCACGTCGCTGAAGGAATTCTCAAGAATACCGATTGGAAACTGGTCGGCATGAGCAAGATCGACAGCGCATCGACGCTGCACCGGCTCACGGACATCGACCTCTGGAGCAGGCAGTTCGCCGGTCGTGTCGACTTCATCTACCACGATCTCCGCGCACCCATCAATCCGTACATCGCCAACCGCATCGGACCGGTGACAGCCATTCTGCATCTTGCGGCGTCCACACACGTTGATCGATCCATCGAATGTCCCATGGAGTTCGTTCAGGACAACGTCGTTGGGACATGTAACCTCCTCGATTACGCCCGGACGTTGGATGGTCTGGAGCTCTTCAACTACTTCTCCACGGATGAAGTCTTCGGTCCGGCGCCGGAGGGAGTCGCCTACAAGGAGTGGGACAGGTATATGTCTTCGAATCCGTATGCCGCATCCAAGGCAGGAGGCGAGGAGCTCGCGTACAGCTACTACAACACCTACGGTTTGCCGGTGTTCATCACGCACACCATGAACGTTTTCGGTGAGCGGCAGCATCCCGAGAAATTCATTCCGAAGACCATCAATGCCGCGCGTCAGGGATCACGCCTCTTCATCCATTCCGACTCCTCCAGGACCAAGGCCGGCACGCGTCATTATGTCCATGCACGCAACGTCGCAGCGGCACTCCTCTTCCTCGTCGATCAGTTCGAGAAGGGTGCGAAGATCGTCGGTGACAAGTTCAACATCGTCGGTGAGCGGGAAGTGGATAATCTGACGCTGGCGCAGGCGATCGCAAAGGTGGTCGGCAAACCTCTCAACTATGAATTGGTGGATTTCCACTCCAGCCGTCCGGGGCACGATCTTCGCTACGCGCTCGATGGTGCCAAGCTCAAGGCCATGGGCTTCGAGTATCCGAAGACCTTCGAGCAGAGTCTCCAGAAGACCGTTGAGTGGTACCTGAAGCATGAGGAGTGGCTGCTCGCGGATTTCTCGCAGTCGCAGTTTGCAAATGAGGCGAAGGCGTTTCAGGGGAAGGGGAGGAAGGGCGTCTAACGTTTCGGCGTATATCATATTCAGCACCTGTACAATTTGCCCGAAGGGCTCACAGGTGCTGGATACAAGAGAGGAGGTGGCGCATCCATTAAAATTCAAAGCGCGCCACCGACGAACCGCATACGCCGTGTTGTGCGAGCGTTTGAAAATTTGCCTTATTTTGCGTTGATCAGATTCAACACACCTTGGATCTGTTCACGAGGATTTCCTTTTGCAACGAAAGCTTCAAAGACTGCGCCTTCAATCTCTGAGGCAACAGGTGATTCTTGTGCCTTGAGTTGTTTATACGAACCCCAACCCTGTCCCGCAATTATTTGAGTGCCATCAAGTCCATGAGGTCCGGGGACAGGGAGAACTGTATGCTCAAGTATGTCACTGACTATAGATTGAGCTTGTTGAGATAATTGCATAATTGTATTGTAGCAAATTTTCAAATGTCGCACAACTCCTCCCTATACGAATACTTAGCCATCCAAGTTTTGATGTTGCATCTTATACGCAGTGAATTAGAATGACGAATATGCAGAACATTGTACGAAACGCACAGATTGATGCAGCTCTGAAGCGAGCAGAAGAGGAGATGCGGCTACGGGGGTTCAGTCGTAGGACGATCTCTACATACCTCCACGCGTTGCGTCAGTACTTCGCATTCAGAAACACTAATGATCCATCACTCAATGAAGAGAACATCCGTCAGTTTCTCTTGCAGCGCGAACAAGACGGCAGCTGCGCGCAGACCCGCAACGTCCTTCTCCATGCCATCAAATATTTCTATCGCGATGTCCTTCGTGCACGTCAGACGATCGGCATTCGTCCGGCAAAGGAAGCAAGTACGCTGCCTGTCATTCTTTCCAGAGACGAGATCCGTTCGATGCTCTCGGTGACGAAAAACGGAAAACATCGGCTGATGCTCGCATTGGCATACGGAGCGGGACTACGGGTGAGTGAAGTGATCACACTCCGCGTGCGCGATCTGGATCTCCCTGGACTGCAGATTCATCTGAAGGCCGCCAAGGGTAACAAGGATCGCGTCACGCTTTTTCCGGAATCCATCAGAACGGATATCCAAAATCTGATCGCGGGACGATCGCCTGATGACCTGGTATTCGAGAGCGAGCGAGGCGGCATGTTATCCGCACGCACTGCTCAGGCAGTATTCGCTCACACATTGGTGAAGGCGGAGATTGCCAAACCTGCGACATTCCATTCGTTGCGGCACAGTTTCGCCACGCACCTCCTGGAGAACGGCACGGATGTCCGGTACGTGCAGGAACTATTGGGACATGCGAGCATCCGCACGACGCAGCGATATACTCACGTCACGAATCCTGCCATTCGCAATATCCGCAGTCCACTATGAAGATCGTGCTTGCCACCGGCATCTATCCTCCCGATATCGGTGGTCCAGCGACCTACGTTCGTGCATTGGCTGATCAGCTGAATCGACTGGGTCATCAGGTCATTGTCATAACCTACGGGAAGGTCGATACAAAGACGACGACGATCTGGCAAGACGGTGCATGGCAGGTGGTTTCCGTTCCGTGGAAAGGCAAGCCGATTCTCCGATGGTTCTTGTTTGCCCGCGCATTGAAGAAATTTGCCGCAGATGCCGATATTGTTGAGGCATTTTCCTCAGTAAGCGTTGGCGTGCCGATTGCACTGGCGCGACTTCGGAAACCCAGGAAGATTTTGAGACTCGGTGGGGATTTCGCGTGGGAACGATACACCGATCGCGGTGGAGAACTGGGACTCAGTGCTTGGTATATTTCGCAACCAACGTCGCAGTGGTTGATGGCTAGACTCCTCAAGATTTTCGATCACATCGTTTTCTCGACCGGGTTCCAGCAGGAGATCTACCGGAAGCATTACAGGCAGTTGCCGGGGTATTCGGTCATTGAGAATGCCCTGAACCACTCGCTTCGCTCGGATTCAGGGCAAGCTCTTTTTCATGCGCAGCATCGACCGTTTCGTCTACTTATCCTGAGTCGCTTGGTGCGGTTCAAGAGTTATTCGTCGCTGATTGCGGCATTGTCTACATTGCCCGATGTAACATTGACGATAGTCGGTGATGGACCGGAGGAGAAAAGATTGAAGCTACAGGTCACGGCACTGCATCTGGAAAATCGGGTGAAATTTGTTCCACCGGTGGGTGGAGATGAGAAGCGGCGGATTTTTGCCGAGCACGATTTGCTCGTCATTCCATCGATTACCGAGATCAGTCCGAATGCGGCACTGGAGGCGCGAGCGGCAGGATTGCCGGTGTTGCTTACGAAGGAGACCGGATTGAGTGATGGGCTGACACAGGGAATGTTTTTGGCGGATTTACGGATGCCTGATCAGATTGCGGTCGCGATTCGATCGATCATGGATCGGTACGATCAGTGTGCGGTGCAGGCGACAGCGCCATTCACGAAGCGAGGGTGGAAGGAGGTAGCGGAAGAACATGTCATGTTGTTTGAAAGATTAATGTCCGATCATATGTCTGGAGCAGCAGCTCTCCGCGGCTGCGACCCAAGAAAAACAAACAAGAAATTATTGATGATCTCCGGCGACCGATCGGTGCTTGCCGGCAAGCGCAGTGCGTTTGCGCAAATGCTGGAGGAGTTTTCGAAGCACTGGGAGAGAGTCGATATCATTTGTCCTTGGGTCAAATGCCCAATGCCCAATGCCCCAGCCTTCGTTCCTGCGGGAGCTACGGCCGGCAGGCAATGCCCAAATAATTCCCAATCACCAATTCCCAATGTCTTTTTTCATGTTTCACCTCACGGTCTTTGGTACCAGCCGTTCTGGATCAAGAAGCAAGGAACAGCATTGATTGATGAATACCATCATGACGTCATGACGGTTCATGAGTACCCACCGTTCTACAATGGCATCGGGGCGCGGATGCTGATGGGGAAGAGGAGGATTCCGTCGGTTCTCGAAGTTCACCACGTCGTCGGATGGCCGGTCGCTGCGTCGACTACCGAATGGATCGGCAGATGGATGAGCCGCATCTTCCTGCCATCGCATGTCCGGCATTTCGATGCGGTGCGGATCGTGAGTCGCCCCGTCGGTGAGTTGCTGCGATCGTGGGGTATCGGATCTGATCGGCTGAAGCTTGTTCCATCGTTCTATCTCAATACTGACGTTTGCCGGCCGGATCCAATGGCTCAGAAGAAATACGATTTGGTCTGCTGCGCGCGCTTGGTAGCCAATAAGGGTTTCGGCAAATTACTCCGAGCACTCAGTCAGTTGCCGAAGACAACATTGCTTTTGATCGGGGACGGACCACTGCGTTCATCATTGGAATCGCGTGCGGCATCGCTTGGAATCGCACATCGGGTGACGTTTACAGGCTGGCTGCCAACGGAGCAGGACATCGCTGCGGGGATCAGGTCTGCTCGTTTGTTCGTGATGCCGTCGAAGAGTGAGGGCGGTCCCAGAGTGGCGATCGAGGCTCTGGCTTGTGGCGTTCCAGTTCTTGCAACTCGTGTAGGTATGATGCCGGAGGTGATTGAAGATGGCGTGAACGGTGCATTCACAACTGGCACCGAGGAGGATTTGCAGGAAAAGATCAAATGGTTGCTTTCGAATGCAGTGGAATTGAATCAGATGGGGAAACAGGCAGCTGCGATTGGCGCGAAGTTTGAGAAGAGGAAGATGGTTGGGGAATATGCAGAGTTTTTGATGAGTATTCGGTATCAAGTATGAAGTATTCAGTATGACGTTCTGATTGATTCGTTATTCTCGATTCTCAATACTCAATACTCAATACTCTATACTCGCCCCATGCGTCTCCTCTTCATCACCCAGAAGCTCCACGGGCAGGATGCGTTCGGCACGCTCTGGATCCGCGAGTTCATCCGGCAGGGGTTTGAGGTCGAGGTGATCTGCCTGGAAGGATCGAAAGAGCAATTTGAATTTCCGGTTCATTCGCTCGGCAAAGAGCATGGTGCCTCCCGGCTTCGGTCTGTGTTCACTTTCAAGAAACTGATTATCACACTGAAGTACGATCGGGTCTTCATCCACATGGCGCCGATCTGGTATCTATTGGGTTGGAAATGGTGGTTATTCCAGCGGATTCCCACGTATCTCTGGTACACGCACTACAAGATGCAATGGGGAGTGCGATTCTTCGGTTGGTTCGGTACACGATTCTTCTGCGCCACTCCTCAGAGCCTGCCGCAGTTCAATGAATCACGTAAGAAGACGGTCGTTGGTCACGGGATCGATCTTTCAGTCTGGGTGAAGCGACGGAACCTGGCACAGAATCCCTATCGATTATTGGTTGTGCACCGTTTGAGCCGGTCGAAGAGATTGGAATTGTCGATACAGGCACTGCTTCACCTGGATTCCAGATACACGATTGATGTGTACGGTATCGAAGCGGAGAAGGATTACGTTGCGGAATTACACGGACTCGTTGATCGGTTGGGACTTCGATCGAGAGTCACCTTCCACGGGACCATTCCCATGACGCGTTTGCCGGAGATCTACTCTCGGCACCGGCTGATCCTCAACATGGCATCGGAGACGATCGATAAAACGATGCTGGAGGCCATGACGTGCGGGTGTTATCCGGTGACGACGAAGGCGAATGCGGCGGCGATCGCCTCCACCCCCGCCCCCTCCTTCGCCAAGGCTTCGGAGGGCAAGCCTAGCCCCTCCACCGGGCTCTGCGGAGCAGCCGGAGGAGGGGAATGTTCTTCACTGCTTGCGCCGCAGGAAGATTCATCCCAAGCCATTGCAGCCTTCATTCGGCAGTATGCGGATCGGTTGCCTCTCGACGCCGATCAGATGTACCGCATCGTCGAAGAGAGGCACAGCCTCACGGGACTCATGAAGAAGATGGGCGGATTCATCCGGAGCGGAGCGTAACCGGTCATGCTACTCTGAGCCGGTCGTATGGATTCCCGCCCAGCTTCATCGCCGATTCCTTGTTCCGTGCAGGTGCTGACGCACAACAATGAGGCGAATATCGAGCCGTGCCTGAGAGCGCTCGCGGATTTTGCAGAGGTGCTTGTTCATGATGGTCATTCGACGGACAGAACGCTCGAGATCGCCGGGCGGTTTCTGAATGTTCGCATCTCTTCCCAAAGCAATCTTCTCCTGGATCCAGAAGGACGTATCCGTGACTTCGGTGCTGTTCGCAATGAAGGTCTGGGTGCCGCGCGTTTTCCCTGGATCCTGCAGGTGGATGCCGGGGAGGTGCTGCCGGCTGCATTCATCAGTGAAGTCCGGTCGGCAGTGAGCGGCTCTCCTGCGGTCTATCAGGTGGTGCGACGGTTTTTCCTCGATAGACAACGCATCGACTGGCATAGCGGACATCCGTCGATGCAGATCCGTCTCTTCCACCGTTCGTGCACCGATGGATACACGAAGGCTGTCCATGAGCGCTTGATCCTCCATCCGCATGTCATTCCTCATCTCTTCAGGACGGAACTGCCGGAGGATCTGCCCCCTGCATCTGCATTACCTGCCAAGAATGCCTACTACCGTCAGCTGGAACGGCAGCGACTCGGGGTCCTCCCGTGGGGGATCTGGATCCGTCATGTGCTGTACCGCAATCTGCGGACATCACTCCTGCTCCTCCTGCGCCTTGCATGGATCTGGTTCATCCCGCGCCATGGAAAACGCATGCCCTTGGTCTATGAGTTTTCGTACATCGGGCAGCAGCTTCGCTTGATCGTCGAGTTGTGTCCGGTATGTCAGGGTCAGGGATCAGGGTCAGGGTCAGGAAAAAGGAAGAGTTTCGCACGTCAGCCCTGACTCCGACAATCAATACACTTCTGCCAGATAGCAGGATTCACAGACAACTTTCTCCGGTCGCTCCGGTGCGAATGTTGTCTCGATCGACTTCGAGCATTGCATGCACGTGCGTTTCCAGAGCTTGCGTGGATTTTGCAGTGCGACCCTCCTCCAGAATCGCTCGTCCGGGTGGAAGCGCGGGAGCGGGAGCCGCATGCTCCTGTAAAACTCCAGTTCCTGCCTGGTGATCCTGAATGGGCGTTTCGTCGTCTGGCATGCGATAGCAGCATGCAGGATGTCGTCAGTGACTTCGTCGATCGCATCCGGCAGCTCGGTAGTAGGGATGATGCGGTGGAGCTTCGGGATGTCGTCCGTCGGATCTTCCCACCGCCATCCGCGGTGCAGTACTTCCTCTTTCGAGAGTGGATGATGCTCCTGTGCCAGCGTCACATTGTAGGAAAACGGGCACAGCGTCATGGGGAAGAACTCGCCCCATTCACCGGTTGATCGCATGTGTTGGATGATTCTCGGCAGGATTTCCTCATACTCTTCTTTTGTGTATTGCTTGTTCAGGATGCAGTACTGCTTGTGGTGTAGCCCGATGCAGCCGAAGCAGTTCTCGCAATTATGGCAGTTGTCGATGTAGTAACAATTACGAACGTCATAGCTGAAGTTCGTCGCGATGTTTCCATAGCCGTTCACTTGTCCGTGGACTTCGTAGAGGAGTTCGCAGGTGTTGAAATTGTTGCAGTCCATGCAGTCCCGGCACGGCTGTGCCTGCGAGGAGAAATCGTCGCAGTATCGGAAGTCTTCCGCGTTGCTTCCTTCGAAGCAGCGAACCATGTTCCGGCAGTCAGTCAGGTAATCGCCGGAGGATTGATCGCAATTCGTCAGGTGGAGATTCCGGTAGATCGTCGAATCTTTGCGCCACGCGGCGAACGCTTCCAGCATCGACTGAAGCCTGCTCCATCGGCCTTGGCAGCCGATCTTTTCTTTCT
This sequence comes from Candidatus Peribacteria bacterium, assembly GCA_903854455.1. Classification (GTDB taxonomy): domain Bacteria; phylum Patescibacteriota; class Gracilibacteria; order Peribacterales; family Peribacteraceae; genus CAINWJ01. The sequence goes on from CAINWJ010000133.1 coordinate 8,244, forward strand.
CGTAGGCTTCGCGTGTGAGCTGCTTATTGCGGATGCAGTACGACTTGTTCCTGAGGTTGCTGCAGAGGAAGCAGTGATTGCACCCAATCAAATCAATGCAGCAGTGGCAGTCTGTTGCCGAGGAGCAGTCGATTAAGTACGTCGAGTTGTAGCAGTCCTTCACCCAGGAGGACTCGTAGAGGAGTTCGCTGTTCTTTAGAACCGTTGTGCAGTCGACGATCTGGCGCGAGGAGAACACGTGGCGGGAGTAGAGCACGTCCTCGGAGGAGAAGACGGCGATGGAGAGGTAGGAGTTACGGTTGTTGCCCGAGTGGTTCGTGAAGTCGGAGTTCTCGGAGCTTTTCGAAAGGAGCGCGATGCGGGGAGCGGCAGCCTGCAGTTTTCTCATCTGCTCCATCATTGGTTCTGATGTGACGAATGCACGGCCTGTGGCGGTCGGTTCCCAGTTGTCGGAGAAGAAGCAGGAGCTGCAGTACACGGGAAATTTGGTCTCTTCACGGTAGATCGACACAATGGATTTCCGGCAGAGTGAACAAGTGCGTCGGTGGAGTGAGCGCTCGTTGCGCCAGACTTTCTTGCGCTGCTGACGGCAATCGGGACAGCGGGTCGGAGGCGGGAGAGATTCTTTCACATCTCCGATCGTCGGCGAGAGTTTTTCTAAGAATGCGAGATCTTCTGCCGTGACCTCGAACGGCTGCGCACACCAGGGATTTGAGCAGGTCTGCTGCATGAGTGAAGTGTAACAGAGGGGATAACGGGGATCGGTATCCAGTTATTCGAAACAAGAAATGCATGCCATTGATCAGAATCTAGAAATAGGTGTACGATCGTACAGTCGCATGGCATGGGGGGAGCCAAGGAAGGGTCTACGACTTGACATCCGTAGACAGGGGTTCGAGTCCCCCTCCCTCCACCAGCGACCATATAATCATTGAGGCATATACGAAAACCGCCCCGAAGGGCGGAGTTCGAAGTCCCCTTTACAGGGAGGTCTACGACTTGACGTTGTCAGTGTACTCTCGATTGATCTTTTTCGTCAATCGAAGAATGAGTCTGACAGCTCAATCCTTACCCCGACCCTCACCCTCATTTCATCACTCCTTCAATTGTCCGCTTTACGATTCCCTTCACTGCTTCTTCGCTGAACAGTAAATGGGCTTTGTCATAGGCGGATTCGGCAATTGCATTCCGTACTGCCGGATCCAGAAGTTTCCTGAGGCCTTCGACATAGTCCTGTGGTGTCTTGCAGAGGAGAACTTCCTTTCCGTCGATGAACGGATAGCCGCCGGTCTTCGTGGTGAGGAGCGGCAGAGATCGGCACAGCGGCTCGAACACTTTCTGCTGCATGCCTTGTCCGGTGATCCATGGGCACAGCGCGGCATCCATCGTCGCGAGGAATGCACCGAGATCGGGTATGAATCCCGTGTACCGGAGATCATCCGCAAGAAACGGTTTCCATTGTTCACGGAACTTGCTGCCAGTCAGGTGAAAGCGGATCTTTCCCGGGAGCTTCAGGCGGACTTCCGGCAGGATATTCTTGAGCAAGAACAGGAACGCGTCGCGGTTATGCCCCATGTTGTAGTTGGAGCTTAAGAACACGACGTCCAATACATCTTTCGGTGTGTGGATTTTTCTCGCGAAGCATTTGCTCAGTCCACGGAGCGGTAACACTGCCACATTTTTTCCGCCAAGTGACCGGTACCATTTCTCCTCATCCGGTGTGATCGCCAGAACGAGATCGGATTCGGCGGCAACCGTTCGTTCGCCGATGTACTTCGGCAATGCTTTGATTCTCGCGACCAACGATCCCCCATGCTCATCGATGCAGTTCCTGGGCTCATTGAGCGAGGACTTGACGATCATCGGGATGCCGAAGGGCTTGAGGATCCTGAGGAGGGGCCAGTGCGTGCAGTACTCCATCCAGATCACATCCGGCCGGAATTCAGTGATCGCTTTCTTCACGGTTTGAAGGTAGTGCTGGTCGAGGTACTCCAGTGCCGCTCCGTCGAGCAGACCGGGATTGCGGATAATTGCCGGGAGATTCTTCAGCAGCAGTTTCCATTTGTTCTTCGTGTGGGGAACCAGTATCAGCGGGATCGATTCCTTCCGAAATGCCGCCTCAATATCATGTTTGTTCTGAAAATCGTGGATGCGCGCGATCACCCGAATATCGTTGCCGAGTGCCTGCATTTGCTTCATGCCCGAAAAACGGTCCTGCTGGCAGGCACCGGTGAGCGGCCACGGAACCCATGGTGTCAGGAGCAGGATGCGGGTCATGGGATTATGGTACCTGTTTCTGTATGGAGGATCGACGGATCACATTCATCCTTATTGTAGGATTTTTTTCTTGTCCCGCCTCATCCTCGGTCCTTCTCCC
>CAINWJ010000134.1 GCA_903854455.1 Candidatus Peribacteria bacterium
GGCGTTTTGCCTGCCGGCCGTAGCCTTGGCGAAGGCTGGGCTCCACCTTTTTCGCCGGGAAAAGGTGGAATACCTTCCGTTCCCGCATCTTCAAACATTAGAGCAATCGACTTTATTCGAACCTTTTGGCTTTGATCCACTAAAAAGAGCGGAAGACCCCCATCCTCCGCTCTTATCTGGTGCAAAATTGAAGCTATTTCGTCGTAACAGCTTTCACAATGGCGTCTGCCGTCATCCCACCGACAACGGTGATGGAAGGCAGGCGCAGGAACTGATTCCTGGAGAACTGGAGATCGGGGCTCTCGGTAATACCGAAGAGATAGCCGAGTGACTGCGCTGCTTTCATGATGCGGTCATTGGCACCATTCTTGGGATACACGACCGCATACACTTCTTTGTGCGTCAGTTCTTCCAGCATTTTCTTGCTCTGTCCCAGCTCCAGCATCACCTGAGAATCCGTGAGCCCCCTCAGATCGTCACCGGTATGCCCCGAAGACTGGAGATCGTAACCGTTGGCAAGCAGCGTGAGTACCGTCTTCTCCGTGATTCCCGCAAGCCCGATGTCTTTGGTCTGGATGAAGAGAGTCGCAGGAACGGAAGCAGTCTGTAGCGCATCGGCAACCTGCCGGAGATTCTTGGCATTGACGCGGGAAACGAGAAGAACGATCGTATCCGGACTGACACGGACATCACGTGACTCCTGACCCAGAACAATATCGTAGAAAGACTGCAACGTGATGATCTTCTTGCCTGCAGCTTTCAGGGAAGCGATGTGCTTCGGCAAAGCCGTCATGGCAGAGGTGTCATCGGCGATGTAGTGCAGGATGGGAAGGTGGTACTGCTCCTCACGAACCAGGAAGACAGGCTGGAACTGCTTTAGGTACTGAGTGGAAACGTAGCCTTCCTTACCGTTGAATGTCACGCGTGCCCATTCTCCGTTCATGGAAACCGGCTTGATGATGGCCTGCCCCGGGAGCTCACCAATCTTTTCTGATTGCGTCGACGGATCTTTGCGGATGTTCAGGAATGCGTAATCGACGAAGTACTTGCCCTCGAACTGCTTCTTCTCCTCCGGCAGCTTCTGTTCGGTGGTGAGCTTGGCAAGGTAACGGAAAGCAACGAAGCCCTCGCCCCCCTTCGCAAGCTGGATCTTCGCCCACTGCGCACTGGGAATATCCAGAACCGTTACGACATCACCCTGGTTGAGCTTGGCAACCTGCGCGGAATTTACATCCATCCCCTGACGGACGTTGAGGAACGGGTTATTGACGCGGTAGATGTTGCCACCCTGATCCAGAACCGCCATCCGGATGTTGTCGTACAGTCTCTGCTTCTCCAGATCCGGCTGCACGGCCGTCCCCTCGGAGAGGACCGTGACATCCGACCCTGATCCTCCCGTCACGCTGAACTCGGGAGTAGTTGTGGTCTCACCTGTTCCAGTCAACGCCGAGCCCGATCCTGCCTGCTCCGCAAGTGTATGCACCTTGGAGAGATCGGTATCGCTGAACGTGTAGTCATCGAACCCTGGCTCAGGAACCGGTTGCCCGCATCCTGCGAAGAGAATGCCGAAGGAGAGGATGAGGAGGAAGAACGTGAGAGTGGTGCGGGACATGGGACGGGGAGGAAATAGAGGGGTGGATAAGGGCGGGGCTGCTGCCCTGCAGGTAGATAGAAAGCGAGGCTGCTGCCTCGCAGAAATTACATACGATCGGGAACGCGGAGAGTCAGGATCTCGGCACCGGTTTTGAGGATGCGTGCGGTGAGCGATGTCATGCCCAATCTGAAGGCGCGACTCTTCGTCGGTGCGGTCAAAATCTCATCCGAGTTATAGAACGTGTTGAATGCCTGACAGACCTCGTAGAGGTAATTGGTGAGCTTGTGCGGCAGATGATCCTTTCTCGCCTCTTCCAGTGTCTGACCGAAGAGCAGTAACAGTTTCGTCAACCGTCGTTCGGCCGTGGAAAGTGATGTGACGGTCGTAAGCTTGGGATCCTTCGCCTCTCCCTTGCGCAGCACCGACTGTGCCCGCGCATGCGTGTACTGCAAATAGGGAGCGCTATTCCCCTCGAACGACAGCATCTTCTTCCAGTCGAACACCATGTCCATCTTCCTGTTCTGGCTCAAGATCCCGTACACCAGCGCACCGACACCCATCATTTCCGCAAGACCCTTCGGGTCATCGGTTTGGATCTTATCACCGCGTTCCTGAATCAATGACTCGGCACGACTGACGGCTTCATCCAATACCTCATCGAGCTTCAGGATATTTCCTTTCCTGGTACTCATCTTGCGATCCGAAAAACTCATGCGACCGTAGAGAGTGTGCTCCAAGACCGGAAGATCCCACTTGAGCTGAGCAAGAATGCCGAAGAGCTGTTTGAAATACATCTGCTGTGCCACATCGACAACATAGAGAATGGCTCCGGGATGCCATGTATCGATACGGTACCGCGCAGTCGCCAAATCTCTGGTCATATAAATCGTCGAGCCATCTCCCTTCAGAACAATCGCCGGAGGCATCTTGGTCTCCTCAGGAAACTCGACAATCAATGCGCCCTCCTTTCCCTCTTTAAATACTCCCTTCCTCTTCCCTTCCTCAATGATGGGAGCCATCTTGTCCTCATAGAAACTCTCTCCCTGCGTGTAATCAAACGACACATGGAGCCGGGCATACAGACCATCCATGGATTGCATAGTGATGCGGACGACCTCTGACCAAAACTTCCTGAGTTTCTTATCCCCTTTCTCCAGTTGCTGGAATGATTTTCGTCCCTCGTCCTCCAGTGATGCATCCTTCTCAGCTTCATCATGGAAGCGAACGTAGAGCGTAAGGAGTTCATCGAGGGAATACTTCTCAATAGGCTTCGTACCCCACCGGTCAAAGGCTACTGCCAGTTTTCCAAACTGCGTTCCCCAGTCTCCGATGTGGTTGATCGACACGGTGGAGTAACCAAGGTGCTTGTAAATATTGTTGATCGATTGACCGAGAATAGTCGAAAGTACATGGTGAACACCAAGCGGCTTGGCAATGTTCGGATGTGAATAATCCAAAATGACTGGAGGATCCTTTCGTTTCGTAGCTGGGACGCAGAACGATTCAGCAATCTGCAATGCTTCACTCAGGGAAGCGGAAGCCAACATCACATTCACAAACCCAGGACCTGCGATAGACGCCTCTTCTACTCCTTCCACCGACTGGACGGCATCAGCAATAACCTTCGCAACATCCTGCGGAGGCTGCTTCACTTGCTTTGCCAGCGAAAGTGCTGCAGAAGTTGTTAAATCTCCTCGACCTTCTTCTAGCGAGAAACCGAAGTGGATAGTTGTCGATATGCCAAATTTCTTTGCAATTGCTGCCTCAGCGGAACCCGATAATTTTTTCTGGAGATCGAACACAGGAGATGAACAAGAAACGCCGCTAATGTATACCGTGTATTTGGAATGTATAGCCGAAACAATAATTTGATCTTGATCACTCTTTTTCTTCGTGTTCTTCCATGCTTTTGAACAAATAATTTATGCACGATCGTACACCCATTCTTGATCACATAATCTACCCATGATGTGGATAACTCTGTGGATAATTTGTGAACAATCAGATGAACCGCTTCTCTATGCTAAGAAGAAGGTATTTCCTAAATATTATAAATAATGGTATAATATATAACGTGATCAGGAGAGTAACTCCACTCAAGGCTTGGCACCAAAGCAGAATCACTCTGTCTGTTCTTTGTTTGGCGCTATTCATCAGTGGCTGTTCCTTCAGTAAAAGCAATGATCCAATCAGCGTCAGTGGTGGCCGCAGTGCTCTGCAGACGATTGATGTCATTATCAAACATGCTCCCCCGCCTGCACTGGCAAGAAGTGCTGCCATGCTCGGTGTATTCATTTCGGAGTACATCGCCACCTCAGCCGCTGCGCAAGGAGTAGAAGGTGCACTGCTGGGTGTCGGAGTGCAGTCACATATCATGGAAACACAGGGCAATGTCTCGGATCCGGATTTTGATCTGCTGCAAGCCTTTGCTGACGCATTGCAGGTGGATGTTGCAGATCTCTTAAACCGGAGCCCCGACCGTCAGCAGGCGCTCGATACATATTCGACGGCACTCACGAACGTCGCAACGAAAGCGAATGACCGCTACAAGCAAGTTGTTTCGGCGACTGATGAAGTGAAAACATTGAACCGGGAACAGCAGAGTGCGAAGAGTGCTGCCGATCGTGAACTGACGAAAGCGCTCAATGACAAAGATTTCAGCAGTGCGAGCGTGAAGCAGAAGAAGCTCCTGGAAGCGCAGCAAGCACTAGCGGAAACCGATCTGAAGCTGCGGGAACTGACAGAATTATCAAAAACATTGGATAAACTCCTGACACTCTACGGTCAGAAGATTCTGGCGATCCAGCAGAACAGGGAAATCCTGATCTCCGGGCTGAAGGTCGTGGATGTACCGGGAATCGAAGATCTGAAGATCATCCAGCGAACAAGTGGCAACGGCCTCGGGACGTCGAGAACCAATCCGAATGCGTTTGATTCGCTGTTTCAGGGAACGGGAAATTAGAGAAGGTAAAGAAGGTAAGGTAGGTAAAGTAAGTAAGGTAAGTATTTGATCACGTACCTTACCTACAATACTTACGATACCTACCTTATTTTCATGGTTGGAATCTCACGCTTTTTCTGCTATACTATCCTGATGTCTTCTTCCGCACCAATCAAACCAAAACCCGTCTCCCCCGTGGCCGGAAAACTCCTCGGAGTCCTGGATGAACTCCTGGGGCTGCACCGAAACGTGGAAACAATCATCAAAAAGAAGGAGGACGATGACAAGGCGGGGTTCTCAAACGAAGAGAAGGAAATCGTGCAACGGTACGAGGAAGGGCTGCAGAAACTGCTGGATGTCATCGCACCAGCCGGACTGCGCTTTGATCGAAGCCTGATCCAGATCAACGAGCAACTGGTGGCCCGTAGCTTCTACGCTTACAACTGGCCGTCGCAGATCTATCCGAACTGGCTGAGTCAGCTCATCAACTTCGACATTCAGGCGGATATTTCCATGTTCATCTACCCGGCATCCAACAAGGTCATTCTGAAGATGCTCCGGAAGAAAGTCGCGGAAATGCGCAGCTCCATCCGCATGCTGCAGCAGCGCGGCATCGTGCGTGACCCGGCACTGGAAGCTGCACTCCAGGACGCGGAGGAACTGCGGGATCTGCTGGCACGGGGATCGGAGAAGTTATTCCAACTCGGATTCTACTTCACGCTCTATGCCGAGAATGAAGCGAAACTCAAGAAAGTGCAGACCGACGTGGAAGCCATCCTCGGCGGCAAGCTGATCCTCACGAAGCCGGCTGCCTTCCAGATGGAGCACGGCTGGACCAGCTGCCTCCCCTACTGCCTGGATGAACTCGACTTCAACCGGAACATGAACACGCAGGCGATCGCGACGAGCTTCCCGTTCAGTTCGTCCGACTTAACCGATGATCACGGCATCCTGTACGGCATCAACCGGCACAACGACTCACTCATCATCTTCGACCGGTTCGATCTGCCGAATGCGAACTCCAACGTCTTCGCCACCTCCGGTGCGGGTAAATCCTACGTCGTGAAGCTGGAAATCCTTAGGTCGCTGATACAAGGCGTACAAGCCTACGTCATCGATCCTGAAAACGAGTATGTCGATCTGTGCTCCACCGTCGGAGGATCGATGATCCCGATCTCGCTGCAGAGCTCCCACCGGATCAATCCGTTCGACCTGCCACTGGCGGTCCGCGGCGATGATGCGGAAACCGGAGAAATCCTCCGCAGCGCGGTCATCAACCTGCACGGGCTCTTCAAGCTGATGCTCGGAAACATCACGCCATCCGAGGAAGGAGTCTTGGATAAAGCGATCCTGGACACCTACGCACTCAAGGGAATCACGCTGCAGACCGCTGACCCGACGAAGATGGAGCCACCGGTCATGCAGGATTTGATCGACGTGCTGATGACGACGGACGGCGGTGAATCCATGGCGCAGACATTGCAGAAGTACACGAAGGGAAGCTTCTCCGGCCTCTTCGACAAGCCGACAAACATCGAGCTCGATAAGGAAATGGTCGTGTTCCAGATCCGCGATCTGGAAGATGTCCTCCGGCCGATCGCCATCTACGTCGTTTTGAATTTCCTCTGGAACCGCATTAGAGCCGAAATGCGAAAGCGTCTGCTGGTCATCGACGAAGCGTGGAACCTGATGCAGTACGAGGATTCCGCACAGTTCCTCTACGGACTCATCAAGCGCGCACGCAAGTACTACCTCGGCGTCACGACCATCACGCAGGACGTCGATGACTTCATCAACTCACCGTACGGCAGACCGATCATCTCCAATACATCACTGCAGATGCTCCTCAAGCAATCGGCGGCGAGTGTGGATAACCTGGCTAAGCTCTTCTACCTGACCGAAGGCGAGAAATACCTGCTCCTCAATTCCGGCGTGGGCCAGGGTCTCCTCTTCGCCGGCAACACGCACGTAGCGATTCAAATCGTCAGCAGCCCGAACGAGCACAAGATCATCACGACCAAGCCGGAGGAAGTGATGAAAAAGCGGAAGGATGAGAAGGACAGGGCGGCGGAGAAGAAAGAGGAAAAAACAGTTAACAGTTAACAGTTAACCTGTTAATTGTTGCCTTGCTCCACCTTCCACCTCACCTCCGGAACCAGTTTTCCTGCAACAGCGAATCCAGCCGCTTTCTTGTGTCCTCCGCCCTGGAACGTCGCGGCCATCTTGGAGACATCCACGTCATCGCGCAGCGTGCGGAGTGATCCCTTCACCTTGCCTCCACGCTCCGAAAGAATCAGTGAGAAACGCATGCCGGGAATAGCGTTCACGTAATCGATGGCGCCGGTGAGCTCGGAATAATCCGCTCCGGTCGCGCGGAAATCTTCCTCAGTTAAAGCGGAAATCGCACCTTTCTCCTGCGTCACGCCGATCTTCTCCAACACTCGTCCCCAGAGACGAAGGGTCGAGAGCTTCGCCGTGCGGAAGACATGCGTGACAATGGTTCTCTGCGCTGCGCCTGCCCGGAGCAACCTGGCAACCGTCCGGTACACCTTGGGCGTCGTATTGCTGTGAAGTAATCCTCCCGTATCCGTGTACACACCAGTGAGCAGTGATGTCGCCAACTCCGGTGTCAGCTTCCAGCCAGCCAGATCTGCGAGATCGACGATCACCTCGCAGGTGGATGACGCCTCCGGCACGACAATGTTGACCGTCGCAAAGTTCGTATTCGTCGGATGGTGATCAATGCAAATGGTCGGCCATTCGCCGCCGAAGATCTGAGGAAAGCGTTCGTGGTACTCGGTGAGCTTGGGCTCTGCAGCATCGACGAACACGAAGACATCACCCTCGATAGGATTGAGCTCGGATAGGACCCGCTGACCAAGAGGAAGGTACGCGAACGTGGGAGGAACGGGATCCACACATGCCAACGTAACGGACACATTCGGGATGTTTGCTTCCACAAGTTGCGCCATGCCGGTCATGGCTCCGAGAGCATCACCATCGGGATTCCGGTGGCACATGCATGTGATCCGCTTCGCTTTCTTCAGCATGTCGACTGCCCGAGTAACTGACGCTGCGTCCAACATAAGGGGGTGAGTGTATTCATTTGAATCCACCCGGACAACGTGGATCCGGTATCGGAAAAGATAAATTGTGATGTGGTTATTTTTTTCTTCGTACAACGCGTCGAACTGCCTTTTTCGGAGGAGTGGATATCTGTGCGAGCAGCTGATCAATCTTTTCGCCTTTCTCGATGGCATCATCGCGCTGGAAGCGAAGCATCGGCAACTTATGCATAGTGACGACTTTGCCTACCTCCTCCCGCATCTGCGTCGAACCCCGCTTCAATGCGGCAACCGCCGCATCAACATTACTGAGCGCCGTCACCGAGATGTCGGCGTACGAAAAATCAGTTGAAAGTCGAACATCGGTGATGCTGACCATGGTGGCGATGTTCGGCTGAATGGTCAGCGCATGCCGCGCAACAACGGAACGGATGATGCCGGCGATCTGGAGGGGGCGGTGGGACATGCGGGGAGGTTGAGTGGGAAGATGATAGCACTGACAGGGGTCGGGGTCGGGTATCAGGGTCAGGAACCGAAAATCTATAAACTTCCACATCCAAATCCTGACCCTGACCCTTTCCCTGACCCTTTCAGTACACTTCCTTGAGATAACATTCCTCACAGTAAATTTTCTCCAGCCTCTCCGGTGCATAGCTCGTCTCAATCCCCTTTCCGCACTTCCCGCACTCCCGATGCCAGAGCTTCCGCGGGTTCCTGAGTGCCATTCGCCGTCTGTGCCGCTCGTCTGGATGCATTCTGGGAAGAGGTAATCCCATGTTTCGGTAGAAATCGAGCTCCTGCTTGATGATCCTGAATGGTCGCTTCGTGATCTCGCATTCGATGGCAGACTGGAGAATGTCATCGGAAACATCGTTAATCGAATCAGGTAAGCGGTTTGCCGGAATGATCCTTGCGACCTTCGGCATATCATCAACCTGATCGCGCCAGCGCCAACCACGATCGAGAACTTGTTCCTTGGTGAGCGGAAAGAACTCCTGTGCGGCGGATTCGTTGTACGTGAACAGAGATTTCTCGAGCGGGAAACCTTCGCCCCACTCCTGCCCCGCGGAGCTGCCATCAGGCAAGCGAAGTGGGGTCTTCCGCATGTGCTCGATGATCCTCGGCACCAGCTCCTCATACTCCTCTCTCGTGTACTGCTTGTTCAGGATACAGTGCTTTTTGTTTTTGATGCCGACACAACCGAAGCAGTCGGATGAAGAAATGATCAAGTCACAGTACAGAATATTCGTATTACCGGGCGAGTAGCTATTCTGGGAGAAGAGGATGTTATGACCGGCGATGGTCAACCCCTCATACACAAGCTCTGCGAGCGACGCATGATCCACGTCCATGGACGTCACCACTTGTTCATCGATGCGAGTGCAGTAATGGAGATCCTCGGACTTGTCGCAATCGAAGCAACTCTGACAATTGCGAGAATGGAGCAGGTAATCGCCCGTGCAATCCTCGCACTGGATATTGTGAGTGTCACGGCGGAGAACCGTCGACAACAACGCCATGAAAGCAGCGTCATGATCCCGCCACTTGGACGCAGATCCAAGATTGAGCTCTCTCAATACCTTCTCCCACTGCTCTTTCGAAAGCTGTTCATTGCGATAGCAGTACTGCTTGCCACGAAGATTCGTGCAGAACGCGATATCCCGACACTGCGCGCAGTCGACGGAGAAATATGCCCCCGAGCAATCTGAGCAGTCCTGCAACCCAGCACAGTGATAGCACTTGGAACAATCAGCGAGGCTGTACGAAAGTGAACTCTCGCGCGTGAAGGAACAATCGTTCAGATCCTGCGAGTGATATACCCCGGTGCCATAGAGGATGTCCTCGGAAAATCCCATATCGAAGCTCATGTAGCAGTCTTTGCAATTCCAAACCTGATTCACGTACGGACAATTCTCGTTCTTTATGACACCGAGGCTCATGCGTGGAACGCGTTGCTGGAGCTCGGCAAACTGATCGAAGAATGAACGCTGCGGATCGAACGGCATACCATACTCCATGGAATCGAAGCGGTCGGAGTACCAGATCTCAGGCTCGGTGACCGGATACCGTTTCTCCGGAGAATGAATCGAGATGATGTCTTTGCCCGTGATGGAATCGGTCCGTCGGTACAGGTTTCGTTCATTACGACCGGTCAATCGGCGCTGCGAACGACACGGCGGACAGAGGGTCGGTTCCGGAATTGAAATTTTCCTTCCCCCGATGACCGGTGCCAGACGATCGAGCAAATCACGATCGGCATCGGTGATCTCAAAAGACTCGAGACACCAACGGTTGGCACAAATCTTCTTCATGCGAAGAAGTATACAGTATGCAGTATTCTGTATTCAGTATCCCTATCCCCGATACTCCATACTGAATACTTGATACTTCATACTCAAAATCCCTCTTTCCGGTAACACTCCAGACAAAAAATCTTCTCCGGCCTTTCCGGTGCATACGTTGTTTTGAATGCCTTCTTACACTTGTCACACTCACGATCCCACAACCGTGTCGGCGTCTTCCGCTTAAACCTCTTCATATGGCGGCAATCGGGGCAATTGCGTGGAATGGCGCAGGGCATCTGCCGGTAGAACTGCAGCTCCGCTGGAATGATCTTGTAGTTCTTGCCACACGATTCGCAAGCCAGCACTTCCTGGAGAATGGAATCCGGAACATCGGCAATATCATCGGCAACGGATGACCACTCGATGGTCTGCTTGCCGGTCGTGTACGGCAACTGATCCGACCAGTGCCAGCCGCGCTCCAGCACTGCTTCTTTCGTCAGAGGATAGTACTCGGATGCGGCTGATTCGTTGTAACCAAAGGGCGAAAGCGTGACCGGGAAATGTTCACCCCAGGCACCTTCGGCCTTCAGCGCATCAATGATCGTGCCGGCAAGAGCCTCGTACTCCTTCTTCGGATACGACTTGTTGAGGATGCAGTACTTCGCACGGTGCATGGAGATGCAACCAAGAAGATTTTCACTCGAGTGGCAGTTGTCGGACAGCAGGATGTTCTTGCTCTTCCAGCACCAGGTGGAGAAATGTGTCATGTAGGAATCATCGGGCGTGACGCAGTCGCAGCACCACTGTGCGCCACCGTTATTAATTAAATCATAACTGTGGATGGGGCGATCGGATCGATCGACATATTTGCAATATTCACCGTTGAAGACGCTGAAGCCGAGAACGGACTTGCAATGAAAAAGATTGTTGCCCTCAGAATCCTCACTATGCTGAATATTTGCGAAAAGACGAGGGAAATGAAGAATCCACGCATCGAACTGCCGCTTAGCTTCCTCCACGGAAGAATGTGATCCGAGCCGGAACGATGACATCTTCTCCCGGTACTCCTCTTCTGAATGCTGCTCATTGAAAATGCAGAACGCCTTCTGCCGAAGTCCGTAGCAACAGAAGCAGTCTGCACAGCCCTTGAGATCAAACCCGAAGAAGCAGTCGTGACAGTTCTCGCAGTTCTGTAGAAATGCGCTGTGGTAGACGCGCTGCGAGTCGAGCGATTCGTACACGAGCTCCGAATGAATACTGACGGTATTGCAATCTAAGATATTCTTCGACTCGTTGACGTTGAGCGAGTAGTGGCAATCCTGGTCGTACCAGCTGCCGATGAGCCGGTAGCAGTTCTTGCAACGGGAGATGTCGTAGCAGTACTCGGAATTCTCGCTCTCGATGCCGTTGTCGTTCTGAATCGCCAATTGAGGAACCACCGATCGAAGTTCCACCCACTGCTCTAAGAACGGCTTGGATGGACTATAAGCTTTGCCAAAGGACGTCGGATCCCACTGATCACTCCACCAGCAGTTCACGCAGTACACAGGGAACGTCGATGACGGCGCATGAACGGAAATCATGTGTTTGCCGCAGAGATCGCAATCGCGACTGTAGAGATTCCGCTCATTGCGCCACGCAAGCCTGCGCTGCTGACGGCAATCAGGGCACTGGGTCGGCGGCGGAATCTGGAACTTGATGGCATTCAATACTGGAGAAAACTGGTCATAGTGAACAAGATCGTCTTCGGTAATCTGGAAGGATTGGAGACACCAGGGATTAGCGCAGAGCTGCTGCATGCGAAGAGAGTATCAGAGAAGGGTCGGGGTCGGGTATCAGGGTCAGGAGCCAATCATCGAAAATATTCTCACGGACAAATCCTCTCCCTGACCCTGACCCTCTCCCTGACCCCCGATAATCGCTACAATAACGACCGCATGCCCACGCCTCTTCACATCGTCTTCCTCGGCACCTCCCCCTTCGCGGTCCCCAGCCTGAAAGCCCTGGCATCTGATCCGCGATTTTCGATCAACCTTGTCATCACTCAGCCCGATCGTCCGGTCGGCCGCAAACAAATCCTGACGCCATCTCCAGTAAAAATGGCCGCACAGGAATTGAAGCTGCCGATCGCTCAACCGGAAAATATCAAGACATTCCCGACCCTGACCCTGACCCCGACCCTCCTCGTCGTCGTCTCCTACGGTCAACTCCTGCCACAATCAATCCTCGATCTGCCAACAATTGCCCCAGTCAATGTCCATGCCTCACTTCTGCCAAAATACCGTGGTGCATCACCGATGCAACATTCAATCTTGAATGGCGATGAAACGACCGGAGTAACCGTGCAGCGAATGGTGAAAGCACTCGATGCCGGTCCGATCCTCTCCCAGGAATCCATCGCGATCGATCCCAAAGAAACATTCCAGACTCTCCACGACAAACTGGCAATCATTGGCGCAGATCTGCTGCTGGAAACACTATCGAAACCGCTCAAGGAATCAGTGCAAAATGATAGTGATGCAACGTTCTGCAGAAAGCTAAACCGGACAGATGGCATTGCCAATCCCAAGACCATGGACGCCGCGACCATCGACCGGATGGTGCGTGCACTGACACCGTGGCCCGGTGTGGCGATCCAGAATAACAAGATTCTGAAGACCTCCATCGAACCACATCCAGATGCCATTTCCATTCCCTGCCGAGACGCTTCAATGCTCTACATTCTCTCCATCCAACCGCCATCGGGCAAGCCAATGACTGGACGCGCATTCGGTACAGGACATACCTTGGTGTCATGAAGATGCGATGGAACACCTTCGGAATTCTAGTGATCGTCGTGACGGTCATAACGGTGGCAACGTTCGTCGGGGTACCTCACAGTAACGCTGCTTCCATCAATCCGACGCAGGACACGGACGGCGACGGTATTCCCGATGTGCAGGAGGATAAGAACGGCAACGGCGTCGTCGATCCGGGGGAAACTGATCCCATGAATGCGGACAGCGATCGTGGCGGCGAGTCTGACGGATCGGAGATCAAAGCAGGGAGAAATCCGTTCGATCCGACGGATGACTTCACCTACGACGCGGATGGCGACGGATGGCCGAACTGGCAGGAGATGATGAATGGAACGGATCCGAAGAAAACAGATTCTGATGCTGACGGCGTGATCGATTCCAAAGATCCGTTCCCGCTGGATCCCAAGTACGCGAAAGACACGAATGCCAACGGTTTGCCGGATGAGTGGGAACAGACAACAGGTTTATCCGCACAATCGTCAGTGCCGACAGCGAACGCTGATCCGGACAATGATGGTTTAACAAATGCGGAGGAACTGGCGAAAAGCACGAATCCGCTGAATAACGACAGTGACGGCGACGGCATGACGGATGCGATGGAAATCAGAAGGGGAACTGATCCCCTGAAAACCGATTCCGATGGTGATGGGGTCATTGATTCCAACGATGCATTCCCTCTCGACTCGAAATACGCAGTTGATCTCAATGGAAACAGCTTGCCGGATGAGTGGGAAAAAACAACCGGTCTCACTGCACAAAGTTCTGGGACGCCATCCGCTTCCGCAGACCTAGACAGGGATGGGATCACGAATGCGGAAGAATTTGCGAAAGGAACCAATCCTGTAAATCCGGACTCCGATCATGACGGCATCGATGATGCGACTGAACTGGAGATCGGCTCAAACCCGAAGGAAAACGCCTGTCTGTCGATGTCCGGCAGCTTCCTCCCCTTCTCCGATCTGCAGAATCACTGGGCGAACGAAGCGGTATCGCGGCTGCAACAGGTATCCATCCTACCTGGTGGAAATCGGCTGGTCGTGGGCTACCGACAATCAGACTCATCGGCAATCTTCCGTCCGGATCAGCCGGTGACACGGTTCGAATTCCTGAAGATGGCGCTGCTCTCCACCTGCACGGAACTGACGAACAAAACCGACCTCGTACGACCGCAGTTCCCGGATGTGCGCAGCAGCCCGATCATCAATGAGCATCCAGGTAGCATCCAGCGCCGTCAGGTGATCTACACCGCGGTTCTGGGGAACATCGTTCAGGGATACACCGATGGAACGTTTCAACCTGACTCCCCAGTCAATCGAGCCGAAGCGGTGAAGATGCTGACACTTGCGGCACGGATTACGGAAACGCCGGAATCATCGACTGGAGCCACTGTCACCTTCCGCGATGTGCCTGAATCCGCTTGGTTTGCACCATTGATCAAGACAGCAGCGGAACAAGGAATCGTGCACGGCTACACCGACGGCACCTTCCGTCCGGGAAATCCCATCACCCGCGCCGAAGCCGCAGCAATCATCGAACGGACGATGCTGCAAAACCCGTCGATTAATGGGTATGTGTTGCTGGGAAAATAGGAAGAACCAAAGGATTCAGAAGAACCAAAAGAACCAGAGGAACATTCGCCGTTCTTCTGGTTCCTCTGTTTCATCTGCTTCTTCTGGTTCCTACAACTTCCCCTGCATTTCCTGGAGCGCTCCCAGAATCGCCGGCAGATCCTCGACATCGAAGACGATCGTGGACTTCTGACCACCGCGGGACTTCTCCGAGATCTTGAAGAACTTGCCGTTAGCAGACTGCTTTAAGTCAACGTAGAACGTACGCTGACGAGCACGGATGGTAATGGAATGCAGTTCCTCGCCGTAGCGGCTGGCGCCTCCTCCACCAGGACCGGAGCGGCGCGGAGCCGGGGCGGAACCGGAGAATCCTCCGGCGGATTAACCACTGGAGAAATTGGACGTCGGTGCCAGTGGATCGTCGCCTCCGGCAGGACTGCTGAGTTCGGACATCGGGTCGAACATACAAAGAATTGGGAAGAAATAAGTGGCTCTCCGCTGCTCCCTCCGCTTAAGGCTCGCGCTCACCGCTTCAGGATCTTCCGAGAGCGATGTGATACTACATGAATCTGGAGTCACTGTCACCTCAGCAACGTGAGCCCCTTCGAGAACTCCTTCACTGCCGCATCTTCACCAATCACACCGAGACCGATGACCGTCAATTCCTCCGGCTTCTTACCCTGTACCCGCTGGATGTACTCCTCGTAACTCACCGTCGACTGACCTTCTTTGGTGAAGAGCATGTACTTGAGATTCAAGGCCTTGGCACGATCGAGGAAAGAACTGAATCCTGACTCCCCTTTCTTGAACACCAGAATCGCGATCTTTGTGATGGGGATGAAGGTGCAACCGTCACCGTCGATGGACGGACCGAGTGCTTCCGGCTCGCCGTTGAATAGACCGGTCACAATGCATGCAACGGCATTGGCGAGTAATCCGGTGGGCAAAGTTTCATCGATGATGATGGCGGAGCGCATGAACGAAGCGTACAGCGATCTGCGGTCAGCGAACAGCACCGACAAATCCATGCCTTGGCGAAGCGGGATTCCTGATTCATACTCCGGTCACTGCGCCCGTAGCTCAATGGATAGAGCGTCGGCCTCCGAAGCCGAAGGTTGTGGGTTCAACCCCCGCCGGGCGCACCATTTGTCGGCTGCGCCTCCTCATGGCAAGCCACATCACCTCTTCCACCGCAGGTAGACACCTGCTCCTGTTTCATAAAATCGATCCTCACTCAAAGCCCGAAGAACCTGACCGCATTCTCCGTCGTGATGCGATCAACCTCATCGAAACTCAATCCTTTGATCTCCGCAATCATCTTCGCAACCTCAACAACGAATGCCGGTTCACATCTCTTGCCGCGATGAGGAACCGGGGCGAGGAATGGCGCATCTGTTTCGATCATCAATTGATCCATCGGACAATGCTTCACAGTGTCGCGAATCACATCCGACTTCGGGTAGGTCACGATGCCGGTGAATGACAGGAAATAGCCGGCTTTCACAAACCGCTCGACATCTTCCCATCGCTCGCTGCAGCAGTGCAGAACAAGCTTCTCAGGCTTCACGTGGTTCACGATCGTCCAGACGTCTTCCACCGCCTCACGGCAATGCACGACTGCCGGAAGATCCAATTCTTTGGCAAGAACAAGCTGCGATTCAAACACTTGCTGCTGCGCTTCCTTCGGGCTGTTCATGTAGTGATAATCGAGTCCGATCTCGCCAATGGCTTTGCAACGTGAATCTCCGGCGGCTTTCCGAACAATTGCCAAATCCCTCACCTGATCAAAGTCCTTCGCATGGTGCGGATGCATGCCAGCCGTCGCAAAGATCTGCGGATGCTGCTTCGCCAATGCAAGACAGAGATCGATGTCCGCAATGCAATCGGCAACGCATATCATTTGCTCAAGTCCAGCAGCGAATGCACGCTCAATCACCGCATCACGATCGGCATCAAACTGAGGCGCGGTAAGGTGACAGTGAGAATCAATCATAAAAAGGAAGCTGAAACACAATGAAAGAAATCATATACCTGTCACCCTGAGCGCAGTCGAAGGGTGGCAGTGCGAATTGATCATGATCGGAAGAGACGAAGGAAGAAATTGCGAACGGAATTCCGAAGACGGGAATGCCGCGGAAGTATGAAGCAAGTGCAGCGATCCAGAAATGAACAAAAGCGACGGAGGATGGGGCCAGGACAGGAAGCGTGAATTGCTTGTACTTCTCGAATCCTCGACTCAGCGGACAGAAGCTTCTGTCGCAGAACATCCATCTCCCTAAGGTCGAGCGTATGCCGCTGTTCCAGCGCAATGATCCTGGCATCTGCAACGCACTGAATCCCGGAATGACCGTCTTCATCACGCATCCAGAAGTAGTCACACACCCGATCATGGAGATGCGGCTTGTCCGAGCACCACTCGAAACAACCGCCTGCAGCATCCACACGCACATCGGTCAGTGGATCGTAATCATCGAGCAGCTTGTACCGTTCGACGTAGTAACGCTTCTGTTGGAGCCCATGCCAGAGATGGAACACCGTTCCCGGAACGGTACCGACAGAACCATTCACCAGAGCCGTCACCGGAGCAGCCCAGAGAGCGGCATTGTTGAGGATCGACGGCTGATCGACGTGGATGTATGCATTTTTTCGCGGATCGATACCGAAGAACGCACCCATGATGATGGCATCTCCACTCCCGAGTATCCCCAGATCGTAGAAGCCGAAACGATCGAGGAACGAACGACGCGCAGCCAACGCATAGCCCGGATGTCCGGACATGGACCCGTCACGGGGACGACCGTTCTGAAGCCACCAGGCGATGGAACCCGGGCGCGGAACCGATTCACCGATCCACTGTTCTGGTGGCAGGATCGTCTGTCCATCTTTCGGCAACTGTACGCCCTGTTCGAATGGCTGAACGACGACGCATTCCTCCAGCTTGCGTGCCAGATCCTGGACCCAGGAATCGGAAGCGAAGAGAACATCCGTATCCATCCAGACAACCTTGTCACAATCAGCGGGAAGGTGCTTGAGAGCGACGTTGAACATGCGCTCCTTCTGCCACAAGATGGTGTCTGTCCGGAGACGAACAACCTTCTCGGCATCATCATCCTGCAGTTCGAACGGTGCCTTGCCTATCGCCGCCTCCACAACGATCAGCTTCAGACCCTGCTTTTTGGATGCCTCACGAAACAAGTGGTAATGACCGACCTTGTTGCGATACCCGACAGGATTGAAGTACGTCGCGATCCCCCAGAGCGTGCCGGGTAACTTCGTCACTGCGGAAGAAAGCAGATTCATGGAATAAAAATGTACTTTCTATGGTGGGTCGGGCGGGGATTGAACCCGCGACCAAAGGCTTAAAAGGCCTCTGCTCTACCAACTGAGCTACCGACCCGATGAAAACGAAGGAACGATGCGCGTCATCCAGAGGATAGCGCATGATCGGACACAATGTGAATGCTTGAGGCAGAAGAACCATATTCCTTCCATGGATAACTCCAGTATCCTGTCGGACATGAAAGTAGCCATTGTCCATGAATTGCTAACGATGCGTGGCGGTGCAGAGAAA
>CAINWJ010000135.1 GCA_903854455.1 Candidatus Peribacteria bacterium
ACTATGAACTCGGTATGCGTCTCATAAAAGGAGTTGACGTTGCCCAGGATCAGAAGAAGGGGATCGAGATCCTTATCCGCGCTGCAGACGAAGGAAGTTCCAGTGCACAGCTCGCTCTCGGATTCTTCTCTATGAAGGGCGAGGGTGTTCCGAAGGATCCGGTCAAGGGATTGGCGTTCTTCGAGCAAGCCGCAAAGAACGGCAATGTAGATGCCCAGTACAACGCCGGTCTCGTCTACGTTCGTGGAGAGGCAGGTTCACCGGATCTCACAAGGGCATTTCACTGGTTCGAGGCAGCGGCACTGCAGGGAGATCCGGGGGCACAGTTTAATGTCGGTTTGATGCGCCTGAAGGGAGAAGGTGTGGCGGCAGATCCGTTGATCGCCTATGCGTGGTTCAGCCTGGCTGATCGGGGAGGGTACCGGGGTGCGAGGCAGGGGATGAATGCTGCCAAGGCGCAGTTACCCGAGAATGAAGCTGGCAAGTTGCTGGAAGCAGTATCGGCTCTCGAGAAGAAGGTGACGAAGTTGCCGGAGAATCAGAATGCCGCAGCATCAGAATCGTCGGAGGCACCGGCATCAGATGGTGTGCAGGAGATTACGGTGCCGTTGTAATAGTTGCCGCCGATGTTTACCGGGACACGCCTGCCGGTCGAAGCGCGATCGCGAAGACTGGGCGTCCCGGCTGCGGTATGATCTATTCACCATGAAGATCACCCAAGCCATCCTCCCCGTCGCAGGATTCGGCACACGTTTCCTGCCATGGACGAAGGTCGTCCCGAAGGAATTGCTACCCATCGGCAATCGACCGATTATCGGTTTGCTTGTTGATGAATGTATGAGTGTCGGCATTCACGACATCTGCTTCGTCATCAGTCGCGGCAAGGAAGCCATTCCGCAGTACTTCTATGCACAACCGCAGCTGGAACGGGAACTGGAGAAGCGCGGCAAGCTCCACCTCTTGGAAGAACTCACAAAATACAACAACGTCAATTTCCACATCGCGTACCAAGAAGAGATGAAGGGCGACGGTCATGCCATTTTGCAGGCGAAGAAGTGGATCAAGTCTGACATGCTCGCCATCCTCTTCGGTGACGATCTCATCAAAGGCGAGAGGAACGGACTAGAGCAGCTGGTGGATGCGTTTGGTGCACTGAAATCGAAGCGAGATACTGCCATGCTCTGCCTGCACGATGTGGAAAGGAAGCTTGTCCACAAGTACGGGATTGTCGACATCGCGCCAGATAAACACTTGAGCCGCACGAAGAGGATCCAGGGTTTGGTGGAGAAGCCGAAAGCGGATGAGGCACCGTCGACGCTGGGTATCGTCGGGAAGTACTTAGTCCCGCGCTCGACGATCGATGTGCTGGCCAAGGTGGAATCAACTCATCACGACAAAGAGATCCGCCTGATCGATGCATTGAAAGCGCAGCTCAAGACGATCGACATCTACGGCTACGAGTTCGAAGGCAGGAGGTTCGATACGGGGACACCGGAGGGATACCGGGAGGCGGTCAAAGAGTTGGGGTGATTCGATATCAACATTCCCGCGCCCGGGAACGGGCGCTCCCCTTCAATGTACAGGAGCAGCCGTTCCCGGCTGCGGTGCATCTGATCAAAGCTCCCTCTTTAACAATTCGATCTCATCTCTCAAATCGGCTGCCTTCTCGAACTCCATATTCTCCGCCGCGAGCTCCATCTGCTGATTCAGCTCTTCGATCAGCCGCTTCTTCTCGTCCTTCGGGATCTTCTGGTGATCGTACTTCTTGCGACCGAGCTTTAGCTTGGAATGCTCTTCGGCAATGTCCTTGATCGCCTTGATGATGGTCTGCGGCGTGATGCCGTGCTTCTTGTTATATGCTTCTTGGATGGCACGACGGCGGTTGGTCTCGGAGATGGCGCCTTCCATCGCCGGCGTCATCTTGTCGGCGTACAGAACCACGTGACCGTTGATGTTGCGTGCCGCACGACCGATAGTCTGGATGAGCGCATCGCGCGAGCGGAGGAAGCCCTGCTGATCCGCATCCAGAATCGCAATGAAGCTGACTTCCGGAAGATCGAGTCCTTCGCGCAGAAGGTTGATGCCCACGAGCACATCGATCTCGCCGCTGCGAAGCTGGCGAAGAATCTCCACCCGTTCCATGGTCTCGATGTCGCTGTGGAGGTAGCGCACGCTTAAGTCCAATCCCTGGAAATACTGCGCCAAATCTTCGGCGCTTTTCTTGGTCAGAGCAGTCACCAGGACGCGCTCGCCGCGCTTGATGGCCTTCCCGATCTCCGTGCAGATGTGGTCGATCTGATTCTTCTTGGGTTGCACGGTCACGGGAGGATCGAGTAATCCTGTCGGCCGGATGATCTGCTCCACAATCAAATCTTTCTTCGCGGTACCGAGCGGCTTGGTCCGCGTGTGCTTAAACTCGTACGGACCCGGTGTCGCTGAAACGTACACCGCCTGGTGAATGCGCTTCTCGAACTCCTCGAACTTGAGCGGACGGTTGTCCATGGCACTCGGGAGCCGGAAGCCGTAATCAATCAATGTTTTCTTGCGCTGGAGGTTCCCCTCGTGCATCCCGCCGATCTGCGGAATGCTGATGTGCGATTCGTCGACGAACAGGAGAAAGTCATCCGGGAAGTAATCCAGGAGCGTCTCCGGCGGCATGCCGGGTTCACGGTTACCGAGATACCGGACATAGTTCTCTATCCCCGTGCAGTAGCCGGTTTCCCTGAGCATCTCCAGATCGTACTCGGTGCGTTGACGAATGCGCTCGGCCTTGGCCAGTTCTCCCATCTTCAGGAGTTCCTTCTCACGAATATCCAGATCAACCTTGATCAAATCCACCGCTTTGTCGATCTTCTCCTTGGTCGTGACGTTGTGTGCTGCTGGGAAGATGGTGACTTCATTCAAATCCATGATCAGTTCTCCGGTGAAGCTGTCGACCTCCTGAATCACCTCAATCTCATCGAACGGCATCTCGATCCTGATAACAGTATCTCCGCTTGGCGGAAAGACCTCAATCGTATCGCCCAATACATGGAACATCCCCTGCTTGAAGCTCATGGAACTGCGGGTGTACTGGATGTCGGTGAGGAGACGCAGGAACCGCTGGCGGTCATACGGCATGCCGCGCTTAATCGTGATGGCGAGTGATTCATAGTCGGCCACATCACCAAGTCCGTAGATGCACGAGACGGAGGAGACAATGAGAACGTCGCGGCGCGTGAGAAGATTCAAAGTCGCCGCATGCCGGAACTTGGCGATCTCTTCATTGATGCTCGCATCCTTCTCGATGTACGTGTCGGTCTGCGGCAGGTACGCCTCCGGCTGGTAGTAGTCGTAGTAGCTCACGAAGTAACTCACGGCGTTGTCCGGGAAAAACTGCTGGAACTCGCTACAGAGCTGCGCCGCTAAAGTTTTGTTATGTGCAAGAACCAGCGTCGGACGATTGAGCTCTGAGATGATGTTCGCCATCGTGAACGTCTTGCCGGTGCCGGTCGCTCCGAGCAATGTCTGGTGCCGCTCACGAGCTTTCAGCCCTTTGATCAGCTGTTCGATCGCCACAGGTTGATCACCTGTAGGTTTGTACGGAGCCACAAGACGGAAGGGCTGATCCTTCATGAGACTGCCGATTGTACCGTGGCATTGCCTTTATTCAAAGACTGGCTTTCTCCGGTCTCCCGTGCGATTATTTCCTCATGATCGATCTCACCCTCGTCCGGGAGAATCCGGATCTCTATCAGACGGCTTGTAGAATCAAGAACATCAAGCTGGATATCAAGAAATTTTTAGCTCTTGATGAAGAGAGACGAACACTGATGACCGATGTGCAGAAAATGCAAACGGAGCGGAATGCCGTGAGCAAGAAGGTGCCGACACTGAAGGGTGTGGAGAAGGAAGCGACGATTAAGGAAATGAAGGCGCTCGGCGAGAAGCTCAAGAAAGCAGAAGAATCACTGGCAACGATCGACAGAGATTGGATGTCACAACAGCTGCAACTGCCATCAATTGCATTGAAAACGGTGCCCATCGGCAAGGATGATATGGAGAATGTGGAGCTCAGGAAGTGGGGAACCCTTCCGTCATTTGCGTTTGATCCAAAGGATCACGTCACGCTCGGCGAGATGCTCGATATCATCGACATTCCGCGCGGGGTGAAGATCGCAGGATCGCGCAGTTACTTCCTCAAAGGTGATGGTGCCCGGTTGGAACTGGCGGTACTGCAATTCACCATCGACAGTCTGGTGAAGAAGGGCTTCACGCTCTTCACTCCGCCGCTCATGGCGAACTACGCAGCGATGATGGGTACGAGCTATTTTCCCGGTGGAGAAGAGCAGGCGTACGCCGTCGGCGTTGATCGGACACCGGAGATGGGGCTCAGCGAGAAAGATGCCAAGCAGATCGAGTCGGACAAGCACTACTTGATCGGAACATCGGAAGTATCCGTTGCCAGCTACCACAGCGGCGAAACATTCAAGGCAGCGGAACTGCCGAAGCGCTACGCCGGATTCAGCAACTGCTTCCGCCGCGAGGCAGGTACGTACGGTAAGGATGCCCGTGGTCTGTACCGGATCCACCAGTTCCAGAAAGTCGAGCAGGTGATCCTCTGCGAAGCTGATCCGGACGTCAGTGCCAAGCTCCACGCAGAAATCCTCCAGAATGCGGAGGACATCCTGCAAGCGCTCAAGCTGCCGTACCGCATCGTCGCGGTCTGCACGGGTGACATGGGCAGAGGACAGGTCTACAAGAACGACATCGAAACCTGGATGCCGAGTCGCAAGGGCTACGGCGAGACACACAGTTGCTCGACGTTCTATGACTTCCAAGCCCGCCGTCTGGGCATCAAATATGAGACAGCGACCGGCGAAAAGAAATTCGTCCACACGCTCAACAACACCTGCATCGCCTCACCGAGAATCCTGATTCCGATCTTGGAGATCTATCAGAACAAGGATGGAACGGTGACGGTGCCGGAGGTGCTGAGGATGTACATGGGGGGACAGGAGAAAATTGAGGTACCGAAGGGAATGTAGAATGTAGAATGTAAAATGTAGAATGACGGAAGAAACAGCCGTACTATCGCTTGCGCATTTTACATTCTACATTTTAAATTTTACATTCCGTTGCGCCTTCTCTTTACCCGCTTTCCGCTGGCCAGTGCTCTGCATGGAGGTGCGGAGAATCAGACGATGGCGCTGATGGAGAGGCTTCGCGCGCTCGGATACAATATCCAGTTTCTTGGTTCTTGTTCTGCACTTCTTGAACGGACGCGCGAATTGAAAATGGAAAATGGAAAATTGAAAATTGGTCCGCCACCGGTGACCAAATGGGGTGCGATTTCTTTTTTATGGAGAAAACATCGCATGCGGAAAAGCTTGATTGATTCGATGAGCAAGCTGACCGCTAATCGCTTACCGCTTACCGCTATCGTGATGCTCAGCCTGACGGAAAAGCTCTTGTTGACTGAGTGGGCTCACCAACATGGGATCAAGGTTCTCTGGATCGAGCATGATCGCATCGGACCATGGCTTACGCGAAGTCCCTGGCTGCCGGCACTTCGCAAAGCGAGCAAGTATGCGACGATCGTCTGCGTTTCTGAATTGAGCAGGAGGAAGTACGTCGAGATGGGGTTTGATGCGGAGAAAGTGGTGACAATTCCGAATGGCATCGTTCCGCCCCCCTCATCCCCTAATCCCTTCTCCCGCAGGGAGAAGGGGAACATGATGAGAGTCGTCTGCATCGCCAGACTAAGCCCCGAAAAAGGCGTCGACATCCTCATCCAATCCATCTCTACACTTCCGGAAATCAACCTCACGATTGTTGGTAGTGGACCCGAGGAAGGCTACCTGCGGCATCTGATCGCGGAAGATACACAGAGGCTGGGTATCGGAGAACCTCGCATTCAGATCATCCGTGATGTGCCCAATCTGGATCCGATCTACGCATCGGCGGATGTCCTGGTACTGCCATCGAGCGATCACGATCCTTTTGGCTTGGTTGCAGCGGAAGCCATGATGCGTGGCATCCCGGTGATCGTGACGGATGCCTGCGGGATCGCCGGATATTTGAAAGATGGGGATGATGCGTTCATTGCTGAGGCAGGATCAGTAGAATCGCTTACTGAAGCCATTGTAGGACTGGAAGATTCCGAGATGAGACAACAAATCGGAATTGCCGGTCAGAAAACCGCATTGCGCGAGTTCTCGGTTGATCGGATGGTCGCAGGATATGAAATAATATTGACAGAATAATAAAGAAGCGGAATATATGCGCATATGAGTAACAGACTTGGTGTAGGACTATCAATAGTGGCAAGCCAATTCAAGGGAGACTTGAAGCTTAATGTGCAGGGTCAAGGAACTCTTGACGCTCTTATTGCGGATGGCACCGAAGGTTCTTCTGAATCACAAGCGATGATTCGTTATTTACTTCCTGCTCTTACTCAAATACCTCGCGATGAATCTCGCGCATTGCTTGAGGGAAGAATAGGAGTCAGAAAGGATGGATCGGTTGGTATTCGTCCTGCGGTATCAGGAAGGAAAAATTCAACGCTAAAAATTTAATCGGTTCCACTTGTTCGATCCAGTACACTGGTGATACATGTCTCTTCGTCATGTCATCTTCGGTATTGGCTTGGTCTGTATCGGTGCCGCCTCCGTCCATGCCGCGGCGAGTGATTCCCGTCGCATCATTCCGCGTTCCGAATGGGGAGCGGAGGAGAAGTATCTGTATGACGGCACGACGACGGAAGAGAGTACCGCGGGTGATACCGGGAAAGGCGATACGGCTCCTGCGGCTGGTCAACCCACATCGCGCGTCGACACCTGCCAGCAGACCTTGAGCAAGTATCCGGCGGAGTTTTCCACTCCCAAGACCGTGTCCAAAGATGCGAGTGGTAAGAAGTACCGCTGGCCGCTCTCGTACAGCAAGGAGATCAAACTCATCGTCGTCCATCACACGGCACTCCTGGTCCGTGACGATCCGCGAACACCGGTGGAACGAATGCGCGCACTCTATAAGTACCATGCACTGAGCAAGGGCTGGGGGGATATCGGCTACAACTTCGTGATCGATGAGAACGGTGGGATCTACGAAGGCAGACAGGGTGGAGCGCGCGTCGTTGGCGGTCATGCGTACTGCAACAACGTCGGCACGGTCGGCATCGCGCTGATGGGCAACTTCGAGATGGAAACACCGAGTCAGGCGCAGGCCAAGAGTTTGCAATGGCTCATCGCGCAGGTATCGAAACAGGAAGGCGTGGATATGAGCCGCAGCGTCCAGTTCCACGGGAAAGTGTTCATCAATCCTGTCGTCGGGCACCACGACCTCCTCTCAACCGCCTGCCCGGGATCGACCCTCCTCGCGGGGCTCTCGCAGATCATCCGCAACGTGATCGCAGGAACCATCGATGCTGCGGTGACGTTCCCGGTCATCAAGACGGCATCGTCGTCCTCGGCATCATCCATCTTCGGAACCGCCGGACCGTCCGCCATCGCACCAGGCGTGCGCTTCCTCGGCAGGACCGCGATCACCATCAATCCCGGCGGCAAGCAGAGATTCAGCTTCACCTACACGGCGGGACCCGGCGGCGCGTACCAGGGCAAGAAGATCGCGGAGGTGCGCTTAAGCTCGCCGAGCATCCACCTCTTCGTCGATGACGGCATCGACCAGGTGGAGGTGCGTACAGGCATCCTCCTGCCATCCGATCTTCCCGGTGAGGAGACGACGACCGTGCAGCTGATCGTGCAGGCTCCCGTCCAGCCCGGTGACTATTCCATGGAGATCGGCGGCGTGCATTTCAATCTTTCGGTTGCCGGCAGACGCGCACGAACCGGCATCTTCTTGAGCCCCTACTACACCGATCCCTCGCTCATCGTGCAGCCAGTGGCGCCAAAGAAAGACACGACCATCAAGATCCGTGAGCGTGCTCCCATCGCTGCAACAACTTCAAGTAGTGCGAGTAAAAGTACCACCTCGGTCTCTTCGGTTGCACCCGCAACCTCGGCTCCCTCCTCATCCATTCGCATCCTCTTAAGCTCCTCCCCGTCACCCTCCGTGACATTCTCCAGTAACGGGACGATGAATGACGTCCTGGTCCGTGCAGGAACGACGCTGACCCTCCTCGCGCAGGACAATGTCTGCGTCGTGCAAAATTTCGGTCAGACCGTGCTGACAAGTCCGATCATCCGCCTCAAATCGGACGCCGCGAATATGCTGACGGTTTTCACGGTGCGTGGAAAAATCCGGACGTACAGCGGCACCATCGAATGCCGGGTGATCGGTGGCAAGATCGCCCTGATTAATGAGCTGCCGCTCAATCAGTACATGATCGGACTGGCGGAGGAGCCGGATACGGAACCGTTCGAGAAGCAGAAGGCATTCGCTGTCGCAGCGCGAACGTACGCTGCGTTCTACATGCAATCTGCGAACCGGAAGTTCCCGGGAATGCCCTACGACGGCTCGGATGATCCTGCGGTGTTTCAGTCATACGCAGGGATAGATTTCGCCGGTGCCAACCCGCGCTGGATGGAAGCGGCTACTGCCACAGCGGGACAAGTCCTCACCTTCAATGGCGCGCTCATCAAGCCACCGTACTTCTCCTCTGACGACGGTCGGACACGCACTCCGGTCGAGGCAGGATGGAAGAGCTTCCCCTTCGCAGATGTCTTTACGAGCAAAGCTGACCCATGGTGCAAGGGGCTCGGCATGGCTGGGCACGGAGTGGGCATGTCAGGTTGCGGAGCCAAGGGACAGGCACTGGAGGGTAGGAGTGCGGAGCAGATTCTGCAGTACTACTACCCGGGGACGAGACTGCAGCAACTCCATTGAAATGAAGGAAGATGCATTTTACATTCCCCATGGTTCGGCTACGCTCACCACAAGTTTTGCATTCTACACTCCTCCCGTATGCACTACGCCGACCGCCTCACTGAACGAATCAAGAAGACATCCCCCGTTTGTGTTGGGCTCGATCCCGTGATCAGTAAATTGCCGGAAGGAGTCGCGAAATCAGTAAGCGGCATGAAGGAATTCTGCGTCGGAATCATCGATGCAACCAAAGATTTCGCTGCAGCGGTGAAACCCAATCTGGCGTTCTTCGAGGCATTCAGGTGGGAAGGAATAAAAGTATTCTTCGAGGTCTGTGACTATGCCAAGAAGCAGGGATTGATCGTGATCGCGGACGGCAAACGGAATGACATTGGCTCGACGTGCGAGGGCTATGCGGAGGCATATCTCGGCACCGATGCGCCCATCGATGCGCTGACAGTGACGCCGTACCTGGGCTCCGACGGCATCAAGCCGTTCATCGACCGCTGTCAAAAAAATGAGCGCGGGATCTACGTTCTCGTCAAAACAAGCAATCCCAGTTCCGGCGAGATCCAGGATCTGCCGTCGGGCGATGAATCGGTTCACGAGCACGTCGCGCAGCTGGTCGAAAGCTGGGCAGCGCAAGGACTCGGCAAGGGTAATCTTTCCTGTGTCGGAGCGGTCGTCGGTGCGACGTATCCAGAGGAGCTCAAATATCTGCGCACGCTGATGCCGCACGTGCCATTCCTGATCCCGGGCTACGGCGCACAGGGCGGTACTGCCGAGGATTGTCGTCATGGGTTCCTCCCCGATGGCACCGGTGCGATCATCAACGCATCACGAAGCATCATCTACGCTTCCAAGGGCAAAGATTGGAAGGAGGCGGCGAGCGAAGCGGCGAAGAAGATGGCGGGGGAATTACGATAGTATCGAGTATGCAGTATCCAGTATG
>CAINWJ010000136.1 GCA_903854455.1 Candidatus Peribacteria bacterium
ACCTGAATCCCGAGTACGGCGATCTGCGGCTGACGTATGAGCTGCCTCATTTGACGGATGCCGGTGTGCAGCTGATGACCGCGCACAAGAGTAAGGGACTGGAGTTCGATGTAGTGATCATCCCGAACTTCCGCGAGAAGCAGTGGGATCACCGCAGAAATCCGGCATCATTGTCGATGCCTGAGGATCTGCTCTTCGGCTGGGAGAAGGAGCAGAAGGATTACGAGAAGGAGCAGGATGAGCGGCGGGTTGCCTTCGTTGCCATGACGCGGGCACGCAGGGAACTTATCTTCACCTGTCCACGTCAGCTCACGATGGGTGAACAGAACAAGGCCGTCTCGCCGTCTGCGTTCTTCGCGGAAGCCGGGAAGCTTACAGAGGAGGAGCAGGAACTCAAGAATCCTGAGGAAGCCGCGACATTGCGTTTCACTCCGGTGCGCGATATCGATGAGGAATTTAAAACCTTCCTGCGTCACCGGCTCAAGGATTTCGCACTCTCGGTGACTGCTCTCAACCATTTCCTGGACGGTCCGGAGGGGCCGAAGAAATTCCTCGAGCTGGATCTGCTGCAGACGCCGCAATCGAAAGAATCCAGTCTGGTCTACGGCAATGCGGTTCACGATGCGCTCCGGAAGTGGGCGCTTGCGTTACAGCAGGGGAAGAGCATGGATCAGCTAGCATTCATGGCAGCCTTCGAGCAGTATTTGCACGATCGTGAAGTGCTCACGGAGCCCGAGAGGAAGCGCTTAATCAAACTTGGTCAGGAATCATTGCCGCGGTACTTCGATGAACGGTTGAACGAAGCTCTGCCCTTGGTTGCCCACGTCGAGCATCCCATCTCCACCCGGATGCGGGATATTCCCATCAAAGGCAAGCTCGACCGCATCGATCTACTTGCACCGGACTCCGGCCGCATCCGCATCGTCGATTACAAGACCGGTCGTCCGCAGACGGAAGCGGAGATCCGGAGTGGCAACTACTTCCGGCAGCTGGTTTTTTACGGATTGCTCCTGGAGAAAGGCATGCCGCTCTACGAGCCCGTAAGCTACACGCTCGACTTCATTGGCGAGAACGGCGCACACCCGGTAGAGCGGACGTTCCAGGTCACGGAAGCGGACAAGGAAGAGCTCAGGAACGTCATTGAGACGGTTTGGGGGAAGGTGATGGCGCTGGATTTTTCGCCGATTTCGAATCAGACATGATGCTCTGATCGAACGTCTTATTTATGGCTTCCATAAGGGCTCGCTGAGTGTATAGAGAGGATCCTCTTGCTAAGTACTTGCATGTGAGTAGTATTTTGGCATAACTACTTCTGATCTACAGTCGCAAGTATCAGAATCTCAGCCTAGTGCTGATAGGCAACCCGTTGTGATTGCGGAATGTGATTCGCGCGGAGATAGAAATTGTAACCAATGCCCTCGCTTTATTCCGACTGACGATGGTTCTGCTTTGAGAATCGAGCAACTTCGCTTAAGACCTTTACTGGCTGCTCTTCTGTGTCGGAGGCAATGCAGCCCCCGGGAGGCTGTACGTGTGAGGGCGACTCCACTAGGTGCCGGAACTGAATCAAGTCATGTTTTGCGTCTTGAGACACGTGAGTCGCGAGAAGGAGTGACATCGAGAACTGTAAAGTTCTTGAGACCAGGTTGCGTTGAGGTTAGATCACCGAACATGACAGCCCTCTCATGGATTGATTATCCTGGCGTTCAAAAGCTTTTGGATGTTTGTATTACTCAATACGGTCAGTTTGTTCAGGTTCTAGGTCACGTGAACGGAGAGGACGGAAGAGATGTTTCGTGCGAACTTGGCACACTTGAGGCTGGTGGAGCCATGCCCCATAGAGAAGCTTTTGCGCATCGCTTGTCTATAGCCATGGAGTATATGGAAAGTGCGATAGCTCTCCAGAAGCATGATGTGATGTGTGTGGATGTTAAACCTGAGAACTGTGTTGTGCGCGTAAATGATGGCAGGTTGATGCTCATTGATCATGGTGCATTTGCTCAAGGCAATACTGGGAAAGCAGATTTGTTTATGGCTCCTAGATACCTGCCACCCGAGAGTCATGACGGCACCTATTCACCTGAAGCTCTCGTTTACCAGTTTGGCAATCTACTTGTGCATTGTTTTGGGCTTCCACAGGAAGGAGATCAAGGAGCAAATGGCGGCGGAGGAGAAGAGACACTGAACGAACGAATGTTCGGTGAAGATTTCCGGGAGTGCAATTTCAATCGAAGTGCAATGTTCGAAATCATGCAAGATCTGCTTCATTTTGCTGTTTCAGGCGAAAGGAGTGAGGAAGTTGTTCCCTATCTGGCTCGCAGGGACAAGGCTCTTCAGGAGCTTCAGGAGCAGGCAGTGCGACTGGATAACGAGAACGGCACGGATGCGTTTAGCTCTATGGCAGACACAGTATGTATGATGCTTCATCTGAATCCGGAAGACCGCATCACCATCGCGGATGCCTATACGAAATTATCGTCTGTACTGATGAAGATACGTTCACTCTGCGCTTTGGATGAAGTGACACAGCTGACCCGGCGTTCAGCATGTGTTCTGGGAAGCAGGATGCATCATACGAAGGAACAGGAGGGTCTCGCGGTTCTCGACCGTGTGAATGGCGCAGGTTCTGAGGTGGCACTGATGGAAGATGGGAGTGTGATCATCGATGCGATACACGAGAGAGACGGACAGAAAATCACTATTCCTCTCGCAGAGGTGATGCAGCGCGGACTTCAGGCGATTCTTCTGGAATACGGAGTGCGTCCAGACCAAGCCGGATATGTCGAGAAAGTGATGGAGCAGTATCGCAGGATCTACGGACAGGAGAAAGCGCAGGCAATCTTGAGGAAATTCCCGGGGCTCATGTACACGTTCTCAGAGCCCTCTACGAATGCATCCACCGTCCTCTTCGTGGAGCCGGGATTGCGTTTCTACGTTTCATCGCTTCTGAAGGGATGGGTCGATGTTCAGGAGATGTCACAGGATCATGTTGAAAAGGAAAGAAATGTACGAGGGCAGGATACTGCCAGGAACGAACTGGAGGCGATAATGGCTCAGTATGCACCGGGGATCGCCCATGCCATCGTGCGGGAAGGAACATGGATGCGTGTGTACCTCGAGGCGCATCCATATGTGATTTCAGCAGAAGAATTATCTGTGCTGAAGATGAGGCTTCAGGAAGTGGCTACCAGGCAAGATGTGAGAGTCGGTATCAGGCATCACGATACGATTACTTTTGCACATCAGTATGCAGCGTTCATCGCACGAGAACTCAACTGTGTTTCCGGATGTCCCGCAGGAACCCAGGTTGTTCCGGAGACAGTAGTTGATTATGCAGTGGTCGATCGACCGCTCACGATGTACGTTCATGTCCCGCCGCCGGAAAACAATCTTGTTCACATTGAACGCATCATTGAGCAGGCGAAGAGAAAGTTTCCGGATTGGAAATGGAAGGTCCATATTGAAGTGCAGCCGCATGCATTAGCTGTCTGAACGTATGCTGTTCTTTTTTCTCGAAGAACATCTTTTTTCTCATCCAGAAGCCATGAATCATGACTCTTGACGATGATCCATTCTGAAGTAAG
>CAINWJ010000137.1 GCA_903854455.1 Candidatus Peribacteria bacterium
CTGCTTACACAAATGATCATTGCTTATCGTCGCAAGTACCTGAATGATGAAACTGCAAAGAATGCCTTTGCCAAAATCGATGATCTCAGCAAAATGCTCTATTCATTTTACAAAAAGCTGACTGCTGACCGCTGATCGCAGATCGCTGACCGCTCTTCTATGTTCTTAGATCAGGCAACTATCCAGGTATCGGGGGGTAACGGCGGTAAAGGCTGCGTCAGCTGGCGCAGAGAGAAGGGCGAACCCCGTGGCGGACCGAACGGTGGAGACGGTGGTGACGGTGGCGATGCCATCGCACTCGCTGATCCGAATACCGATACACTTTCGGACTTCGCCAGTCGCAAAAGATTTCATGCTGAGCACGGCGAAGGCGGCATGGGCAAGAACTGCGCAGGTCATGGCGGCAAAGACCTGATCTTGCGCGTTCCGCCAGGAACAATCATTTCTGAAGTTCTGGAAGACGGCAGGACGAAGCAGATAGCCGACCTCTCCACGACGGGCGATCAAATGATCGTGGCACGCGGAGGGCGCGGTGGGTACGGCAATTCTCACTTCACCAGCTCCACTCGTCAGGCACCGGATTTTGCAGAGCTCGGGGAACCCGGAGAGACGAGGAGAATCAGCATGGAACTGAAGCTCGTCGCCGATGTCGGCATCATCGGGTACCCCAGTGTCGGGAAATCATCGCTGATCGCCGCGGTTTCCAGAGCTCGACCGAAAATCGCCGACTATCCGTTCACGACACTCGTTCCGAATCTGGGTGTCGTTTCCGTCGCCGGGCGCGAGTTCGTCCTCTGCGATGTCCCAGGATTGATCGAAGGTGCCAGTGAGGGGAAAGGGCTCGGCCACGCGTTCCTCAAGCACATCGAGCGGTGCGGCATCCTGATCCATCTACTGGATGTCTCCCGCGATGACATCGTCGCTGACTACAAGGCCATCCGGAAGGAACTCAAGAACCACTCCCCTGCCCTGGCGGAACGCCGGGAGTTCGTCGTGCTCAACAAGGTCGACCTGATTGGCAATGATGCCGCTCCCTGGCTAACGGCACTGAAGAAAGCGAAGATCAAAGTCTTCAGTTCCATCTCCGCAGCAACGCACTTCGGAACGGATAAGCTGATGAAGGCGCTGCTGCCTGCGATTATCGAAGAGAAGGATAAGCGTCGCATTGCCGATGAAACAGAGATCAATATCGATGAGCTCCCGGTGCTGAAGCCTCATCTACTGATCGATAAGATGGGTGCATTCCGCATCGATCGACGGGACGGCATCCTCCATGTCAGCGGGAAGCGACTGGAGCGACTCGTGGCAATGACTGATCTGGACAGTGTCGGCGCAGCCAATCGCCTCCGAAACGTCGTCGAGCGCATCGGACTAAAGAAAGCCGCGGAACGTGAAATGAAACCCGGTGACAAAGTATTTATCGGGGAGAAGAGGGTGGATGAGGTGATTTGGTAAGCGATCAACGACGAGCGAGCAGCGGACAGCAACGAATCCGGTTGAACCAAACTCGAAACATCTTTACTCTCTCATCACTTGGGGCTGTAGCTCAGCTGATAGAGCGCCGCATTCGCATTGCGGAGGTCGAGGGTTTAAATCCCTTCAGCTCCACCAATGGCTTACAGAAGCCAATATTACTACACAAGACTCATGTCAGAATACCTAACTTCGAAGCAAACCTAACGAAGGCTGTATTGTTGCGACATCATATTCTAGAATGCAGTTATGATGATTAAGTTACCAATTGCATTAATCGTTTTAAGTATCCTTATTACGGCTTGCGGTGCTCCAAGAGAGGCGTCTTCTGGTACCAAGATGACACTTGCTGATTTTATGAGAAATCGGCCGTCTGCCTGGAGTGTCACAAATAGAGACCAATGTGATGTCATGCAAAGCCCTTTGCATGACGAATGTCTGATTACTATCGCAAAGAACGAAAATGACATTTCGCTTTGCGAACGTCTTCCTTCGGAACCGTACCAAGGCATACCCGCCGAGCTTTCCCCCAGCCGTGACAATTGTATTTTCAAAGTTGCTGAACATTCAAGCAACGTCGAGCTTTGCTCTGGAATCAATAGTCCTACAGCTGTCGGCAATTGTCTTACTGTTGTGCTTCCATTAGCTACGATTAGTGAGGCATCTGCCTTGATTCCATTAGATCAGCGTACGAAGTATTCGGTTTTCTGTGAAATGATTCAACCTACAAATGATTACGAAGTCACTCAGAAAGCCCAATGTTTTAGTAACGCCGCAATTTATGAAATGAACCCTTCACTCTGCGAGAAGTCGATTGTACCGAACAGCCTTCTTTTTAACGGAAGCAGTTGTTTTCATGAGATAGCAACATCTCTCAATCGCACAGACATTTGCGACAGAATTACATTCGATAGCTTGCGGCAGGCATGCAAAAATACGGTGGCTATCCGTCTTTCAAAGGGAATTGGTCCAAAGCAGCAGTAATGAGATTTTGATGTAGTTGGAAAAATATTGCTGTATGTTCTTATGTTCCTTGTTTAAGTTTACATCCTAGATCGTAGCTCAGGCTGGAAGAGGCACTGCTGAGGCATGCATCAGGGCCTTAGCGTTCTTGAGCCTGCCCATCATCGCAGCGACCAAATCACTCATTCCTGCCAGTACGGTGTTCCAACTCAGACCAATTGCCTCCACCAACACAGTTTTCGACCATCCTAAGATTTACAATTATGCAATCACATTCAATGGAAAGTATCCCTCTCACAGCAGTAGAATGAGAACCTCATGGACTTGAGGCATGCACTGATCCGACGGTCGAGAAACACATTCACACTGATGAGTGCGCTCGTCGTGATGGTGCTGCCGCTCGTTGTTTCTGGTGCATCGCAAGATATCCCTTGTCTCCAAAAAGCTGCACATGACCGCGCCAATGCGATGCACGGCGTCTTCGACGATTACGCAAATGAATCCAAGAGACTAGGAGACAAGCTGGGCGACGATGAAGACCGGTCACTCAATCAGACTGATCTGAACTTCCGGCAATCCGAGCTGGACCGCATCAACCGTGATTACTCCTACGGGATGAGTGCGGCGTGGGCCAATGTCACCGGACGTCTGAAGCAGGTGTGGACTGACTACCAGCAGGCACGCGTCGCCTGCGGATTTGGCACGACGACCCAGATCCCTAGTTACCCGACAAACCAGCCGCCACCGTTTGGCAACACGCAGTATCTGCCATCCGTCCCACAAATTCCGTACGGATGGAATGGTGGTGGGTACTATCAACCGCAGCCCATCTGCCCACAGCAGATTCTCCCGACACCCCCAAACGACTGCACCTACTCCTGCCAACGTGACTGGAACGGCTGCAAGATCTGTAATCTGAAGTGTCCAAGCCTCATGCTACCGCCGAATGCCTGCGCCTGCCCCATGATTTATGCACCGGTCTGCGGTGGCGATGGGCGAACGTACGACAACAGCTGCGCTGCGGCATGCACCGGAGCGGGTGTGAGGTATGGGGGAGTGTGCAGGTAGAAGCGGAAAGTAGAAAATGGAAAATTCTGGTCTTCACGTAGACCAACGGAATTGGTAGAATCAATATGCGTCATTCGTTGTGTACCACGTGGCCCGGTAGCTCAGTGGTAGAGCGCAGGCCTGAAGAGCCTGGCGTCGTCAGTTCGATTCTGACCTGGGCCACCATCAAGTATGTCCAATAAAGTGTATGCCTCTGCGCATTTCAGTAATGATTGGCTTTATTGTTTTACTTTCAAGTTGCTCTCTAATTCCGAGTGAAATTAAAGCTCCTATCAACGAATCTTCTTCAACTTTCTCATTTTCATCATCTTCTTCCAGTTCACAAATTGATGAAGTTGCAAAGTGGACTGCAACTCTCCGCAACGAAGACCTGCTAGTCAAGAAAAATGGGCGAGAAGATGTTATTCAAAGAATTGCAAACAGTGATAGTGGAGAAACGAGAGATGGCTATTTATATCTCATTGGTGAGAATGCAGTGTATGCCGTTTCAAATTACTTCGGGAACTCTGTTTTGAATTTAGTTGACCAATCCTCGTTTACAGTACTTGGAAACGGCTATGTAAAGGATCGACGTACAGTTCTATATACTGGGGGTCTTAAATCGGAGCATCCTGCACTCAATGAAGTCGTCAAAGGTGCAGATGCTCAATCTTTTCACATTGTTGAAGGAAAGCCATATACAGCCCAGGATTCAGTTCATAAATACACATTTGCAGGTCAGTATATCGAGGGCATCGATAATATCGACTATTACATTGAAGGAATCCACATCTCCGACAGTGACCCGCAAACATTTAATTCACTTGGCTCGGGATATGCAAAGGATAAAAACCATGTGTACTGCAAACAAAGCATTCTTAGGGATGCTGATCCTGTAACTTTTGAATCTGGGACTCCTACTTTTTGGAAAGACGCCTCGCATGTTTTCATGTATTGTACGATGCTTCCAGAACTTGATCCTAACACAGTTGAATACTTCGTGCCTGATGTTTATTTAAAGGATAAAAATGGAATATATGATGTGAATAAACGTAAGCATGTTCGAGAAGAAGAAATACCTTGCCAGGAAGTGCATCCAGACGACAGAGCAAAATTTCCGCACTGTTTGGAATAGGTGCATGAGAATTCGATCTCATGGATTTATTGCATCGCTCTTGGAAAGCGCTGAACTGACCTGGGCCACCATGTTCTTATCATGCTCAACGAACATCAATTCCGCCTCACATCCGCCACCCCATCCTGCTGCATCCTGAGAGCTAGAGAGACAGCGCGTGGATTGCTAGGGTTGATGAGTAATGCCTTCTGGAGCAGGCTCGCTGACTCGGGTACCTGATGCTCGTCGTAGAGAACCTTTGCGAGTCCGGCGATGGTATCCGGATCGTTGGGTTGCAGGGCTAATGCGTGACGGTACGCATCCTCGGCATCAGAGAGGGCACCACTTTGCTCGTACGCTCCCGACAAGTTGTACCAGGCTTCACCAAAGTACGGATTGATGCCAATAGAGCGACGAAGTGCCTGGATAGCTGCTGACCAATTCTGCTGTTCCATAAGGACACCACCAAGGTTGTTGTACCCATTGGCAAACTCCGGAGAAACCTCAGTCGATTTCGTATACTGACGTACGGCTTCAGACAGATTCCCCTCTCGGCGTGCCAGATTGCCAAGACCTACGTACGATTCCGGAAATGAAGGATCGATGTCGATGCCATGCAGAAACATTGCCTTGGCGTCGGCAATCTTCCCCTGATCCACGAGTGTTGAACCCAGATTGACCACCACTGTCGGATCTTCCTGGAATGCCAGTGCCTTGCGAAATTCAGCGACAGCGTCATCAAACAGCGCCGCTTGTTTCAGATCCATTCCCAGGTTGTTATGTGCCACCCAGGCATTGGGGTACACACTTAGCACGTGTTCATACAATGATCGGTTGTCACGCCAGGTTGCCGCCTGGGCAGAAGACTGAATGGAAGTCACGATCAGAATACCCAGTATCACTGCGACGACAATCCGCTGTCTTCCCAGTACCTGTCTGACGGTGACGGAATCATCCAGCCACCAACGGAGCACGATACCGACGCTAAGAAGCAGCCCTGCCATCGCGATGTAGGCGTAGCGATCAGATGCAAAGTACACAGCACCGCCCTTGAAACAATTTGTGAATGACGGGATTAACATCAAAAAATAAAACAACATACCCGTTGCAAATAATGTCGAACGCTTCCATAGATACAATGCAGAAGCCACGAACACCACTGACAGCATCGTCGGAATAATCAATTCCGGCATCATAATTGATATCGGCTTGGTCCATGGATACATGACCGATAAGCCTGTCGGCATCAGAAACTTCTGGATGTAAAAGATCGTGCTTTTGCCAGCGAGGAGCAGCAGTGAGAATGGCGTCGAACTGCCGATGACCCCCGTCTTGCCAATGACTGCGATGATCCCAAAGACGGCTGCCAGCGCAACGAACGGCACCAAAGATTTCATTCGCTTGCCGTTGATTGATTCAGATTGGAAGTCTATCAACAGCAATACCGCAGGCAGCATGATCACGACCACCTTCGAGAGTAGTGCCAGGAGAAAGAATGCGAGTGCCGCGGAATATCGCCACTTGCCACCATCCTCACGCCAACGAATGTACGCGATCAACGATGCGAAGAAGAAGCACGCGGAGAGCACATCCTTCTTCGCCGATGCCCAAATGGCAGCTTCCACATTGAGTGGATGCAACGCAAAAATCAGACCGAGACCAATGGCGATCCACTGCCGCCGCAGAAGGAGGAACATGAGCCACGTAACTAGCAGCGCGTTGATGGTATGCAGAATCAGGCTGGTGACATGGAAAGGAACGGAGCTGCCATCACCAATCAGCCAATCAATCTGGAATGAGATGAATGTCAAAGGGATGTAGAGCTCCGGATCGTAGGAACTGAACACCTTCCACACTGTCTGAGGATTCAGATGCGTGACATTGGAATTCTCCGTAATCAATCCCGTGTCGTCCCAGCTCACAAACTGGTTATCGAGTGCGCCACGGTACGCGAAGAACGTCGCAGCGAAGAACATCACGCAGATCAGCGCAATGAAACGAAGTGGAGCCCGTATTCCAACATGATCAGCATTCATACCGGTCACGATAACGCGATCACTTCAGAACCTCAATAGTCGTCTGATCCTGCAGATTTGCGGATCGCACCTCGATGGTATGAGATCCGAGAATCGGCTGCCAGAACGCACGGAAATCAGGTGCAGTTCCTTTGCCGATCTGTCCGCCATCAACCGACCAGATGACATCGTTCACATCGCTGCCTGCGCGTGCTTCCAGTGTGATCTTCTGCCCGGAGAGTGGGATGAGACGATCCAGGCGGAAGCTGGCACCGGGACGGGGCAGCGTAATCTCCAAAGATTGATTTGCTGTCGATGGCTGACGAACCGCACCACTCCCGGCACACAGCGGCGAATGATCGTTCGGCGGCAATGGAAATCCCCGTTCACGTGCCCACCGCTGAAGATCGAGCGGAAAGACTGTGAACGTTTCCTTGCGAACCGCGCTTGCCGGACATGATGTATCAGCGAGGAGGCTATTCCGTGTATCGATAGCGATGGACTGATAGATGTCATCCGGCTCCGTCGGTTCTGTGCCTGCGATGAAATGCT
The DNA here is from genome assembly GCA_903854455.1 of Candidatus Peribacteria bacterium. Lineage (GTDB taxonomy): Bacteria > Patescibacteriota > Gracilibacteria > Peribacterales > Peribacteraceae > CAINWJ01. Next base: position 7,165 of record CAINWJ010000137.1, read on the forward strand.
CCATGAGGACATCCGTGCACAGATCCGACGGCAGTTTTCCCGAAAGTCTGCATATCGTCCTATCGACGATGCCGTCCGGTCTCGGAATGGAATTCGGTGGAAAACCCTTGATCGCCGCAAGCATGACATCGTGGAAGATGGGACCGGCACCGGTGACGCCGGAGGTTCCGCGCATCGGTGAGTTATCCGCATTGCCGACCCACACGCCGACGATCCTGTCCGGTGTGTAACCGATAGTCCAGTTGTCCCGCGAGTTGCGTGTCGTCCCGGTCTTGGCGGCGACCGGGACATCGAAGCTCAGAGGTCCGTCTCCGGAGAATTGCGGCATCCTCGCTAGCGGATCACTGAGAATATCGGAGATCAGCCATGCGATCTTAGGATCAATGACGCGAGGAGGGTCAGGGTCAGGGTCGGAAAGAATGGAACGGGGAATAAGTACCTGACCGCCGCGGGCGAAGATGCCGTAGGCGGATGTCAGTTCCAGGAGCTTCACTTCACCATCGCCCAGTGTGAGCGCCAGACCATAATCCTCAGGCGTCCTATTGAGCGTGGAAATTCCCGCTGTTTTCAGAAGTGAAAGTAGTGAACCGACGCCGACGTTCTCCAGAACCCGCACTGCTGCGATGTTGTAGGAATTTGCGAGTGATTCACGAAGCCTGACTAACCCGTGCTCTTCGTAATCGTAATTTCGCGGGAGGTACGGATCGCCTTGCTGCGTGCGGTACTGCACCTCCACATCGGCAATCGTCGTTGCGGGTGTCATACCTTTTTCAAATGCCAATGCGTACGTGAAGGGCTTGAGTGCGGAGCCGGGTTGACGGGAAGCCAACGCCACATTCACGGCACCATCATGTTCCTGATCGAAGTAATCGCCGGAACCGACCATGGCAAGGATATCGCCGCTTCTCGCATCGAGGACGACCACGGCGGCCGACGTCACGTTCTTATCCTTCAGCAGCTCAAGTTTCGTTGCCACGATCTGCTCCGCCTCAGTCTGGAGATCGAGATCGAGAGTGGTGCGTACTTCGGACCCTTCGATCGCCTCCGGTCGATCATTGAGCAACCAGAGAACGAAGTGCGGTGCGGTAATCTCGATCCTGCCGCTTGCGAGCCTGAGCGGCTCATGCACTGCATCGTCAAACTGACGCTGATCGATGATCTGCATGTCCTTCATGACCTGTAGCACCAGATCACGTCGCTTGAGTGCCGCCGGCGCATTGGCAAACGGATCAAGTGCGTGCGGTGCGTTGATCAAGCCGACGAAGAGTGCAGACTCCGCTACCGACAGCTCGGACGGCGTCTTGCCGAAGTAGATCTTGGCAGCGGCAGTGACGCCGTACGCCTGATGACCGAAGTACGCGGTGTTGAGGTACCGCTCCAGAATCTGATCCTTAGAGAGCCAGGCATCCACTTTCAATGCCAGCCACGCTTCGGAGAGCTTCGTGATGATCGATCGGTTGCGGACCGCTCTGACACTGCGGACCAGCTGCTGCGTGATGGTGCTGCCTCCTTCGACGATGCCGCCAGCTTCAATGTTGTGGAACAATGCGCGACCGATCCCCCGGAGACTCAGTCCCCAATGTGAGTAAAATGTGCGATCCTCGACTGCTATCAAGCCATTGATGAGCACTCGGGGCATCTGCTTGAGCGGCAATTCATCCTTCAGACCTCCCTGTCGGAGCTCGTAGAGGAGCTGACCATTGCGATCCAGGATGCGGGTGGTGGAGACGGAGCCGCCAGTGGAGAGCGAGGCAGGGAGAGGCCAGAGCCACGCGAGAGCGAGGCTGAAGATCGTAGCCGCAATGGAGATGAACAAAGTCTTCCTCATAGTATTTTTTGGAGAGCAGGTTTCTACCTGCGGCGCAGGATGAGGATCGAAACTACACTATGTCCGAAGCCACCCTCTCCTGTGTCCTCTCCCTCCCGACGCGACGCCGGAAGGGAGAGGAATATCGTTTTCATCGCAAGTTTTTTCATAAGATCAATTGCCTGCCGTCATTCCCCCACCGTCACCCATCCGCCACTCGTCTGTCCGAAGTTCTCCGGGAAGTACATCTCGAAGACTCTGGCTGGACGCTCACGGAAGGTACCCGGCGTAGTCGCGCGGACAAGGTACTCGTAGCGGTACACACCCGGCGGCAGTTCATCAGCGAAGAGGAAGACGCGGTCGTCCCTGAGCTCGATGTGCGAAAAGCGCCACGTCTGATTCTTGTAGTAGTCACCCGCGTTGTTCGTCGCATCATTGAGCTGTTGCTGTGAAATGGCGTACTGCATGTCGATCGGCTCAAATCCGGCTGCCAGCATGCTCTCGACTGCGACGAAGTGCCTGGTCTCCGGCACGGTGATGGTGAGGCGGACTTTGCGTACGTCTCCCGCCTTCACCGATTCCTTGTCCGTCGGATTGACGGGGAGCATCTCACGAACAATGCCGATCCCCTCCTCCGCCGGCTGGATTGCATCCGGCGTATAGAAGTACTTGAGGAGCAGATCGTAGTACAGGCGACCCTTGCCCGTTTTAGCGATGGCAATACCGAGATCCTTCTCGCGCTTCAGGGAAGTAAACGGAACAGTCTTCGTAGATTGGGTAAGCGTTCCTGGAACGACCGTACCCTTGAGTACCTCCGCTGCATCCACCGTTGCCGCGAACGTGTACGACGACTCCAGTTCCTTGGTCTGCTTCAGGTAATCGACCAGTGCCAGAATCGACAATGACGTGGATTGCGTTGTATCCCAGTGCCCGTCCATTCGTGACGCCAGCATCCCGCGTACCATCTTCCAGACGAACGGATTCTCGGGGTCGATCCTGACCGCCGCTCGCAGAACGATGGCTGTCGCACGATCGCCGGAATGCATCATGAACCAGTAGCTCTGAGTGTCCTCCATGTGCACACCGCGCGCATCGACACGGACGGAGTTCATCACTTCGGTCAAGAGTAGCTTGGCCTTGTCCTTCTCCCTGGAGCCACCGGAACGATCGAACGCCATGGCAAGTTCGGAGCGGGAGAATGCGGAGAGATCTCTCCGCTTATCGAAGGCATCATTGAGTGACGGAAGATCTGCAATCCCCTCTTCACCCAGGGTATAGAGAATCTCGACGCGCTCGGCGAGCGATAGCTGACGATCCTGCCTCAGATCATGCAGTGCATTCTGCAAATACTGAATGGCGCGACTCTTCACATCATCATCCACACCGTATCCCGCCTTCTTGGCTTCTGAGAGAGCCGAGACAATGTATGCGGTGAGCGATGGATAACTATAGATGCTGTTCTCCCAGTATCCGAATCCTCCGTCGGAGCGCTGGAATGCGTAGATCTTCTGGAGTCCTGCGAGAACGTTGAGCTGCAGCGTCTCATTGTCGACAACGCTGAAGGCACCCAGTCCATTCAGCTGCTTCAAGGCAATGCTCGGGAAGAGGCTGCTCGTGACCTGCTCGGCACAGCCGTACGGATACGTCGAGAGGTACGACAAACTCTCCGGCAGATACGTTGCCAGTGTCGGAGCAACCTGCACGGTGAGGCTGCCGCTCTCGGCATCCTTGACCGATGGGATGAACACTTTCTCATCTGCACGATCCTCCGTCATACCGGCAGTCGCGTTCGACTGGATCGTACCGAAGCGATAGAGCGGAATCGTCTCCTCGATGATATCGCGCGCGTCACCGGTCACTGCGGCAAAGCGCAATGTCAGGAATGATGCATCGGATACCACGATCGGGAACAGAATCTTCGTGCGCTTCTCAGGATCAACCGTCACCTTCTGCGTGACAGGACCTTTCTGTACGAAACCGCTGCCGGAGAGTGTGACGTCGAAGGTCTTGGATTCCGTTGTTCCATTGTGGACGATGGCACCGAGGGAAATCTTGTCACCGATGACCGCGAAGCGCGGACGAACGGAGCGGACGATGACATCCTTGGTTTCGATCACCGTCGTCGCTTCACCGCCGAAGAGGTGCTTCTTCGTCGATCCGAGCGCTTCCAGATGCCACGTCGTCAGGTTATCCGGCAGTGTGAAGCTGACCGTCGCCTCGCCTGCGGCATTGGTCACGATGGACGGATTCCAGTACGCCGTGTCACGGAAATCGCCGCGAATGCCGGTGCTGTCTCCGCCTCCTCCGCCTTTGGATCCGGGTTTAAATCTCTCCACCAGGTACGTGAGCATGTTCGCTGAGATCACGCCGAGCCCCCGCTGGGTGTAGAAGTTACTGACGAGATCGGGCATGGAGTATCCGGTGAGATCGAGCAAACTCATGTCGACCACGGCAAGAGACAGTTCCGTCGGGACAGGCTTGCCGGAAGCATCCAGAGTCTTGAGCGTTACCGTAACTTTTTCACGTGGAAGATAACGCTTCTTATTGGTCTCGATGGAGATGGCTAGCTTCTTGCTACTGGTATCGATCGGCAGCTTGATGTACCCGATCTTGAATGCCGGCGTGCCGGTGTCTTTGCCGTTCGCATCGAACGTCTCACCGATACGCGGCTTCATGATCACGACGGAAACGTACGCCGTCGGCAGCAGATCCTCGGTAATGGGTATCTCGATGGGAAGCGCATTCGACCGAACGTCGATAATCTTCTTCGTGATGACATTCTCCCGCTCGACGGTCACGAGTGCCTTCACACCCTTGCCCTGGTACGGCGTCTTCACGAGGAGCTTGGCTGTATCGCCGGGCTTGTAGATCGTCTTATCGGAAAGAATGTCGATGCGGTCATTGTTGCTGTGTGGCCAGTTCACGTACATATCCGACCAGGCGTACAGATCCCAGCCTGCCTTGGACTCGTTTCCGGCTGCGTCCTTCGCAACCGCAGTCACATGGAACTGACCGCCGTCCGGCAGTTTAAATGCTACCTTGGCTTTACCCTTGTCATCTGTCGTGACAGAGGACGTCGTCAAGAACGTATCCTCCGGCTTGCTGTCGTAGTAGTAGTCGCCGTCCACACCCTTCTCCTGGATGACGTTCCACGTCCTCTTGTACAGAGACAACGTTACCTTCGTGTTCGGTGCCACTGCTTCATCAGGCTTCAGTGTGATCACGCTAATGGTCGTATCCTTGCCACTCTCCACGACCTGATCCGCACTACGGATGCCCACGTACACACCTGTTCTGTGGACAACGGCATCGGCACTGGCACTCACCACCTGATTATTCTCATCCGTCAGATCCGCTTCGATGGTAACGACCTGACTTACCGTTTGATCATCGATGTTGAGCGGCACTGAGAGCGATAACCTGCCCGATGCATCCAGCTTAGCAATACCTTGAGTGGATGGATGCTGCTTCCGTTCGCAGTTCTGGTAACACCACTGATAATCGGAGAATGAGTAGTAATCATCCAGCTTCGGGCTGAAATAGTAATCGGTGTACATGGCAAACCACTTCACC
>CAINWJ010000138.1 GCA_903854455.1 Candidatus Peribacteria bacterium
GTGACTGCTGATACTGACCTCGGGGCGATCGGATCATCCACCGGCGCAGACATTCGCTTCACCACCGGCACCGGCATGATTCTGCCATTTGAAAAAGAGGAATACCACGTGAGAGCAGGCTCCGGCTCCGGCATCTTCTGGGTGAAGGTGCCGACGGTTTCTGCAACGCAGAATACGACGATCTACCTGTACTACGGGAAGAGTGGAGTGACGGATGGAAGTAATAGGACGGCGGTGTGGGATTCGAACTTCAAGGGAGTGTGGCATTTGTCCGGGTCGACGTTGAGCGCCATTGATTCCACGTCGAATGCGAATAATGGGACGAATAATGGAGCGACGGCGACGAGCGGGAAGGTGGATGGAGCCGGGAGCTTTGATGGCAACAATAACTACGTAATCATGAATAGTAACTTCGGCTCACCTTCGACGATTACCATCGGAACTTGGTTTAAGACAACTTCTCTCGCAGGTCAGGGAATAGTCGGACAAAATAGTGGCGGTCCCCCATCTGCTCCGTCAGGGGGATACATCACGCCTCTAGCGGTGACGACGTCTGGCGTCCTCAGAGGTGAGCTCTGGACTGGTGGGGTCGGATCGATAGTGTCACCTGGATCTGTTGCCGATGGACAGTGGCACTATGCAACGATCACAGGGGATACCTCGACGCAATCCTTGTACCTGGATGGTGCATACATCAATTCTAGAAGCGGCACCATCAACCAATCGTGGTGGGCAACCTCCGAGATCGGCACAGCATTCGATTCGCGAAGCGAGATAGCTCCTTCGACAGGATGGCACAACTTCAATGGCACTATCGACGAAACCCGCATCTCCAGTGTCGCCCGCTCCCCTTCCTGGATCGCCTTCGAGTACCAGAATATGGCGAGCGGAAGCGGAGAACTGGTGACCGGTAGTCAGGAAGGAAAGATCGTAAGCTCCATCGCTCTAACGTCCTCGGTGAATCCTTCGAGGTACGGAGCAGCCACAACGCTGACCGCAACGATGACGCCGTCGGCAGCCACGGGATCGATCACGTTCAAGGACGGAGCGACGACCATTGGAACGGGAACCATCGGACACGGGAGCGGAACGCTGACGATCAGTTCACTAGCTGCGGGAAGTCATAGCCTCACCGCCGTCTACAGTGCGAACGGGAATTATTTGGGGAGCACATCGAATACGGTGATGCAGACTGTCCTCAATTTCACCGGTAGCGGCACGATCCTCGGAACCGTGTGGAATGATGCCAACGGAAACGGAAGCAAAGAAGGGAGTGAAGTCATCGGCTTGAGCGGTACGACGATCAACCTCACTGGAATGACCGCAACGGGTGCTGCGTTGATTCTAGCGAGAAGCACGAACATCACGGGAAACTATGACTTCACGGGAATCATTCGGAGCAATGATGCCGGCTACACGGTGTCTGTGAGCGGCGCGACCCTTCGGGCAGGATATTTGAGAACCACCGCAACGTCGTCTGGAATGATCCTCGGAACCGGTGCGCTCCTCACGCAACATTTCGGATTCGTCCAAGCCTCGACACTCTCTGGCTCCGTCTTCGTCGATCAGAACTCCAATGGCGTGAAGGATGCGGAGGATACGCAGGTCTTCTCCGGATCGGTGTTGCACCTCACCGGTACGAGCGCGACGGGCGGGGTGATCGATGTCACGACACGTTCCAATGCGAGCGGTACGTACCTCTTCTCCGGCTTGCCGCCGAGCAACGGAAGTTACCTGCTGGTGATCACGCCGCCCGAGGGATTCACGACAACGACAACCAATAGCCGCAGTGTGACGATCACGACGGGTGGCAGCGCGGTAGAGAAAGTATTCCCGTACCTCGTAACTCCTCCGGTAACAACGAATGAAACAGCGACGGAGCCATCGACAAGCGCGCAGCCATCAGGCGGAGGAAGCCGCGGCAATGCGAATACCCGTGCATCCGAACCGATCGTCGTAGAAATGCATCAGGCAGGACCCGGTGAATCGACACTGACCGAGGAGCCGTCTCCCGTCACTGCTGAGAATGTCGCCAAAACACCCGGTGTAGCAGCAGAGAATGATGCAGCAACCGCAACGACCATCGCTATCCCTGAGATCGGAGAAGTACTGACGACGCGATACCCATCAGTACCGCTGACAACCGGACAAATACCGAGTGAGGCTCCTGTCGTCATCGGAAAGATTGTCGCTGCCGTTGCAACAACCGTCGTCCACTCCATCAGTTCGACCGTCAGCAATGATCTGGAGTCAATATTGGCGGGAGTAGATGCCGCTGCCTCGCACTCCATCGACATCGGGAAAGCCATCGCTCTGCGACTTTCGAACAACCTTCTGGATGGATCGACAATTGCCCTGGACAACGGTCAACGTGTCATTGCCGCTCTGACCGCATCGATCGGCAATGTCGGATACAGCGTTGCCGAGACAGTCTCAGGCACTATGGGATCACTGGCAGATGTCATAGGCACCGCAGCTAACCGCATCGCACAGAATATCGCCGATGCGGGAAGTATCGCATGGGACAATGGCAGCCGGACTATCGCCGCGACCGGTCAAGGCACTCTAGAACTGGCGCAACGTACAGCGGAGCATTCCATCGCATTCCTGGAACAGTCGGGGGTGATCGGTGCCGATATTGTCGATGATCTGCATAATAAATTGTCAGCCACAGGAGAGGTTACATCATGGCTGATCGCCGGAATGAAACAGGAAACGGAAGACGGTGCGCGATCTGTCGCCGACATGGGCACACTGCTCATATGGGAGACACAGCGCGCCGGTCAGGAACTCTCGGTACCGATCGTTGACCTGGAACACTCCATCAGTGCACGGACCGACCTACTGGCAACAGCACTCATAAAGACTGGCGAGAGCTTGGATGAGGGACAGCAGGACATGTCACTTGCCATCGGACTCGTCGGAGGACAGGTGACGGACGGAATAACGCTGGCAGGGAATACGCTGGAACAATCATCGGAAATTTTCGTAAGCGGCTGGCAGGAAATAGGTCGATCCATCGAGAATGGAACTGAACGCATGATCGCGGCAGCATCCGAGCGAGCGGTATCGATGACCGTTGCCGCGACCAGAGGAAGTGCCTCCATCAGCCGTCAGATCGCGCTGGGCTTGCAACAGTGGCAAACAGAGCATGCGGCGGCACCCACACTCCCCCCGGAACAACGCTACAAGACAAAGCTCGCCAGGAAGAACGGCGAAACTCTCATCGCCACGTTGCACATGAGCGTGTTTGATTCTCTCGGCGATCCGCTGAGGCAGACACCGGTCGTCCTGTTCTCGGACCCGAAGATCGCAGTGACGGACAATGAAGGCATCGCAACGTTCCATGACGTCCCGACCGGGAAACATACGCTGGAAGTGCACGTCACTGAGAACAACATCGAGAAACGGGACATCGTCATAGAGCCCCCATCCGGACTGACAGCAGATGAAAAGAAACCGATCGATGTAGTGCTGCCGGTCATGCAGGTCGTGGTCAACAATCCGCTGCACGCTGCGGCACCAGGACTGTCCATTGGGACAATGACGTTCTGGGGGGCAGTCATCGCAGTCATTGCAAGTCTCAATCTCGGAGGATGGATGTGGTTGGTATGGAGAAGGAAGAAATAGGATATCAATCCAAGAGAGCAAGTGTCTACCTGCGGGGCAGTAACTGCTCACTAACATTGCAAGTTTGGTCGCTCTGGGACCTCATCCCCAACCCTTCTCCTTTGCGAAGGAGAAGGGAGCTGTTTTGTTTCTGTTTTTTGCAAACAACCTACAAAACAATTCCCCTCTCTGCCGCAGCGGAGAGGGGCTAGGGGTGAGGTCGTTTGCGGATGGCAGCTGTAAAATCAGGGAGCAGTTGCGATCAAGCGTCAAAACACAATAGCTTGGACATTTGAGCATTGGTGATTATTTGGTCATTGGTTATTGGGAATTGGTCATTCTCCAAACAACCCCGGTAGTGAGCAC
>CAINWJ010000139.1 GCA_903854455.1 Candidatus Peribacteria bacterium
GGTCATATCCACCCAAAAATTCACCATCGTCGGCTGTGTGAGCTCGAAGCTGATGGAGCCCAGACCATTGCGATACTTGAGGCTCATGGTTTCGCTTTCCGAGTGGGATACGATGGCGTGCAGATCGTGCGAATCCACAGCTGATTCTATGCCAAATGTGTCATTGGTGATCGATGCGTACAGTGCTCCAGAGAACGACGAACCAGTCAGACCGCCGCTTGTTGGAGTGGAAGCAGTTGTGCTGTCAGCATTCATCCCTGGATACAAAGTCCCACCCATCCCGATTTCGGTGACGCCGTCCCTGGCGTACATCGGTAGGGCTGCCTGTGCCGCTTTCAGCTGATCGATAAATGCTTGTCTGGCAGGGCTCATCGTCGGACTGATAGGTGCTGATGCCGTTCCGGTGCCGGCGTACGCAGGATTGAAATTCATGTTGTAGACCGCATTAGCTATCTCATGGGCATAGTGATTCTGGCTTTCTAAGTACTGAGTCGACTGTTTCTCCAGAATGGCGGTACATGCTGACAAGATATCCGGTTTGTTTGGCAGCTTGATGCTCAGTCTTCCCAGCCACATCAGAGACAAATTGAATTCAGTTGGAATCGTATCGATGCTGTAAAGGTAGGGTTGTGAATCTCCGCCTGCCCGAGCAGCCAGTACTGCATTCATGCCCGCTTCCATCATGCGGCTTTCCATCTCGAGAAAACCGTCGAGGAACGAGAGGTACCATTTATATTCAGCATCACGCATGTAGTAAAAATTACGCTCATCTGTTCTCATGGCGACCATACTGGCAGCTTTGTTTTCATCGCGCCACTGCGGAAAAGTTTTGAAGAATGGCGCCCATAACGTGTTGCTGTCGTACATCGGCAGCGAACTGCCCGCTGCTACACCCATGTTCAGAAGGTTCATGCGCTGATTCCTGACGATTGATCTTCCAACCGGATTATCGAGTTGCCCGTCGGAAAGGACTGCCTTCCAGATGCCGGCAGCAGAGAGTCCACCATCGATCGCCTCATTTGCAATTGTTCGTTGTGCCGATTCATCCCCAAGGATCGTCGTATAGAGCTCCTCGCCTGTAAGATGTCCGTTGTCGATGATCGACATCTGTGGCGTGAAGGTCTGTTTATTGACAGGCGACAGGGTGCGGCTTGCCTGATCCCACTGCAGCAGGACGTCGGCAACAGGTCTGCCCCCGAGCCCTTCGGAGAGGCGCAGTGTGTAGATTCCGGACGGACTTCCGGCATTCATTGTTAGTGTTGCTGTCTGAAAGGTGAACCCTCCTTCATTGGTGAACTCTCTCTGGTTCAGAATGCCGCCGCCTTCCAGCTCCAGTCCGGCGTGACCGGATGGCAAAGAGAAGGAGACTGTGACGTTTGCTCGTTCGGTGAGGAGGATCTGGAGTGACGGCTGGATCCGGCGTTCGAGGCGTTGTTCCAGAGGCAGATCGAAATCTATGGCTCCTTCTTTCGTCTGAAGTGCATTCAGAGCAGCGTCTGTCTGCTGAGCTTCCGTCACATTGTTAGCCGCTTCTGCCGTCGATGTCGGCGTTACAATCGGCTTGATGCCGACAGTCGATTTGATCGCAGTCCACACAGCTCCCTGCGCTTCGCCGTTTTGAATGAGCAGTGCGTTGCCGGTTGTCGCTAGACGGTTGATAGGTCTTCCTGTGTCCGTGATAGTGGGAGGCACAGGCGTCGCGGGATTGGTAATGTTCTGCTCCATGACTCTGCCGTCAGCCATACCGATGGCCAGCACCGTGTCATCGAGTGAGAATGCGAGCCCCCGAACCGTCGTGCCGCCTTGGATACTCATCACCGCTGTCCAGTCGTTCGTTCGTAGTAACTTCACTTCGCCCGATGCAGTGCCCAGTGCAAGGAAGGATCCATCCCACGATACCGCCGGAGGCGTGGTCATTCCCGGAACATCCAAAATCTTCTGCCGGGAACCGTCATCTGCCTGTACGAACAGCATACGATCCTTGTAGTAGACGATGCGTTTATCCTCTAGTGGCACATGCCAGAATGCACAATCACCTCCTGCGATACCCATCTGTACGCCGGTACTGGCGTTGAGGCGGAGCACGCCTTTTCCATCGACGTCCACATTTACGATGCCTCCTCTCGCTGTCACCAGATTGGTGAAATTTCCAGTGGGCGTGCTCCAGAGAAGCGCTCCGTTATGAGTCGAGAAAGCCATCAGACGGCTGCTTGCGCCGATCCCTGCGCTGACGAAGGCGGTTTTGCCGTCCGGATCGACTGCGACAGAGTACGCACGACCGATGCCGGTGTTCACACTCCACATGAGTGTGCCGTCCGGTCCTCGACATTCCACGGTTCCGTCCAGATATCCACCGACGAACACGGCACCGGCAGGGTCGGCGGCAGTGTCATAGAGATTTTGATGGTTCGTCGATGCCGGAAGAGTGGCTTTCTCTCCAGGATGAATGAGCGACCAGGATGTGGTGGGTGTGGATGCTTCCAGAACTTTGACGCGTTGCTCGATTCCAGTAAGGGGAGCTTGAGCAGTCTCAGTTGTCCGGACCACCGGCATTGATACCGGAGTCAGAGCTGTCGTTGCTGTGTTGGCATTGAGAGGTGCATCGAGTTCTGCCAAGTGGGCTTTCAAACTCTGGAGCATGTCTTGCTCACTGGTTGTAAGTGATATGACGTCTGTATTTGTCAGTTTTGTCAGAGAGGGGTTCCCAGAGCTCGGATCATAGCCGTAGTTTCCGTATGTGTGTTTTCCTGCTGCGACGCCAAATCCTCCCAGGTTGTCGTAGATCACTTCGCCCGTGGAGAGGCGGATGAGTTGAGTGGTGTACACGCGACGATCACTATGCGTGAAGGAGCTGAGAGAGAAGAGGACGGTGGCTTCACCTGGCGTCAGGGGAAGGACCTGATCTCCACAACGGAAGGCAACATCCGAAGGCATCGCTGAGTAATTGAGTGACAAGTTCCGTTCGTCTCTCTGGTAGGCAGTGATCCTGAGTCCGGGAATCAATGTCTGCTTCTCACGATTAGCTGTCAGGACTTGGATGTCGTTTCGTAAGGATGTGAGGATATCTGCGATACCGGTCTCTGGATTTGCCGCACTCAGGAGTCGAATCTCTGCAGCAGTATCGTCTGCATTCAGTAGCATGCGTGGTTCCAGTATTTCCTGCCCCGGCATTCGTGCATGAAAGGATCTTGCACTACGTTTCATCTTTCTTTCTCGCGGTCTTTCGAGTCCTTTTGACAGAACGGAGACCATTTTTTTCCAGGCAGACGGTTCTCTGGTATTTACATCATTGGACCTCTTCTGATTTCTAGAATTGCGCAAGTGTGAAGGCGTGATTGTCTTAGTGGAATCGGTTTTCGAAACTGTCGGCTGATTGCCAGGCATGGAGGGTGGGGGAAGAGTCGCCACCATCCTCTGGCGGTTTGTCGGTGCTATCGATGGCATCGGAGATCAATGAAATGAGCATGAGTTATTTCATGGCTTAGCAGCGAGCTAAAAGATGTTCCGTGTGTCTGCGGGACAGAGCGTATAGTCATCAGGATTGATGATGTAGATCATTAGAATGAACGTTAAAAGGTGTGGAGAAAACTGATTGCTTCAACATTTGAAGATGTCGGAACGAAGGGTCTTCCACCTTTTCCCGGCGGAAAAGGTGGAACCAAAACGCCGGCGCGCCAACTCCTCCAGCCCGGCACTGTGTCTCCTCGCTGGCTCCTCCA
>CAINWJ010000140.1 GCA_903854455.1 Candidatus Peribacteria bacterium
ACCCTGCATCAGCGGGTAGAAGAATTCTACGAAGGAAATTGGATGGTCTTCCTTGAGACGTTTCGCGAACATATCCCGCTTGAGCATCTGCTGAACCGTAAAATGTTTCGCAAGCGAAAGAAGCTGCTCAAAGGAAAGTTTCGCAAGCCACTCGTGGTTGTAACGGATTTCAATCTTTGAGAAATCGAGGATTTTTTCGGCTTGCGCTTTGTAATCCTGAAAGTTCTGTTCGATCTGCTCTTTTGTCAGTGGAACGCGCATCTGGTCGCGGCCGGTCGGATCGCCGATCATGCCTGTGAAGCTGCCGATCAGGAAGATGACGTGGTGACCTGCCTCGGAGAATGCTTTCAGTTTGCGTAAAGGAACGGAATGCCCGAGATGCAGCTTCGCCCCCGTCGGGTCAATACCGAGGTACAGCCGCAACGGTTTGCCGGATTTGAGCTTGTCCTCAGCCACTTTGCGTGGGACGACGTCTTCCACCGCACGGGTCAGGAGTTCAGATGCATTCGCCATAGGTACACAGCGTACGGCATAGTGTAGTCATGAGTAAAACGATCTCACCATCGATACACTCTCTCACCGTGACATCCGGCGGCATGCGGCTGGATCAGTACCTGGGAGAGAAACCTGGAATCAAAAGCAGATCGGAAGCCAGTAGATTGATCAATGCTGGTTACGTGATGCTCAATGGCAAGAAGTGCAAATCGTCGGCGTCCGTCAAAGCCGGTGATCGGATAGAACTGCGACTCCCCTCCCCTCCTGCCCTGACAGTTGACACATCTCCTTCTGTCGCACTTCCCGTGCTGTACGAGGACGCCGCCTGCATGGTCATCGACAAGCCCGCGGGTATCGCGGTTCATCCCGGTCACGGAATGAGTCCTGATGATGCGACGATTCTCTCAGCACTCAAGCCGCTCTTTCGCAAGCGTGATCTGTCTTTTGAGCCGTCATCGATTCTCGTTCATCGTCTCGATATAGACACGACTGGGTGCTTACTTATCGCCAAGACACCGGAGGCACACGTGCAGCTCCAGAAGCAGTTTGCAGGACGTGAAGTGCAGAAAACCTACCTCGCTCTCGTTGCCGGACTCCCCTCCCCTGCTGCAGCGGTCATCGATGCACCTATCGGTCGGCATAAGCATGACCGGACCAAGATGTCCGTCATGGATGCTTCATCGAAACTTAGAACTGCTACAACGACCTACAGAACGCTTTCGCGTGGTAAGAACGCCACATTGCTTGCGTGTGAGCTTCACACCGGCAGAACTCACCAGCTCAGGGTGCATCTCTCGACCATCGGTCATCCCATTCTCGGTGATGAGCGCTATGGTTCAACGACATCGAAGAATTTGGCGGATGACAACGGCATCGAACGCATTTGCCTGCATGCCTGGAAGTTCTCGTTTACATCGCTCAAGGGAAAGCGGATTGATGTCGAGAGTCCGATGTCCGCAACATTGAAAACGGCTCTCGATAAGTTGGAGATTCGGTGGATGATTTCCTAGGTCGTTCGTCGGCATCTTCGGATTCCTCGGTTTCTTCGGAATCCTGCCTTGTTACGGTCGATAGATAATCGTGTACTCCAGCACATCCAGAATTTCACCGTTGCTGTTTCTGGCGACAATTCTGTAGATGTTCCTGCCGCGCTTCATCGTATTGAGTCCGGTGCTGGCAATGTAGTTCCACGTCGGCTTTCCGGCCTCATACAGTGAGAGCGTGTAGCCGTTGATCGAAATGAATGCGGTATCAGTCGACGTCTTTCCTGCGAGCACCACTTCATTCTGTGCGGTTTCCGTGTTCGTTCCACCGGGTTCATCCACTGTCAGGACGCCAGGTGTAAGCGGCGCATTTTGCTTGAGCGGAGGAGCTGATGATGTTGCCGCTGCAGTTGTTGTTCCGGTACCGGTGGCGCCGGTGAGAATGATGGTGATGCTGCGTGCCGGACTCTTGTTTCCTTCTGCGTCGACTGCGTTCACCGAGTAGACATTCTCTCCTTCTTTCAGATTTCCAAGCGCCGTGCTGGCCAGGTAACTCCAGGTCTTGCTTCCCGGCTTATAGAGCTGGAGTCGGTAATCGTTGACCATGATGGCATCAGTCCCCGCGGGAGCTTCACCGGAAATATCGATCTCGGTCAGCTGCGTGGTGAGCGTCTGCCCGGAACCAACCGGAGACTTGATCTTCACCGGCTCAACAGTGATGACTTTTTCTTCTATCTCAATGGTCCGGTCAATCCGCTGGATGGGAATGCCCTGAGCGTTTTGTGCCTCAACTTTTATGATGCTTGTCGGCCCTTTGCCGAGGCTTACGTCTACTGAGAATGATCCATCGCTTGAGGCTGAAACCTCCTGCCCGTTCACCAGGAGAAGGGCGACACGCTCACTGATGTGCCCCGCGACGGTAACAGTGCTTTTCTGCGTCTTGAGATTATTCACCGGCGATGTCAGGGTCAGGTCATCAGTTCCTTCCGA
>CAINWJ010000141.1 GCA_903854455.1 Candidatus Peribacteria bacterium
CGCCAGATCCTTGCCGGCTGATTTCCATGCCATCTTCAGTGCCTCCGCATACGTCACGGGATTCGTGACACCGTACTCCCCTATCGGCTTCCCTGCCTCATCCTTGTAGCCGGTGGCGATCCCGTTTTCGACGATACTGGCAACGTATGGGGCATACCACTCCGTCACCGTCACATCGCGGTACAACACGGGGGTCTGATCCACCACGGCGTAGAATTTTCCCCGTCGCTTCGCCACCTCCTCCACTGAGAGAACGGCGATCTTGCCGGTCTGTTGCTTCAGAGAATTCAGCTTGGACAGCCGCTCCGCTCTCTTCAATGCATTCTCTTCCTGCTCCACTTGGAGCGCCTGCCGTTCAACCAGCATGGCAGCCTGTTCGTCGACGAGATGCTGCTCTTCCAGTGCGACGGCCCGCACCATGCGCTCTTCGCGGCGCAGGGCGAGCTTCTGTTCGAAGTCCTTCTTCGCCTTCTCGATGGCTGCTATGCGCGCCTGACGTTCGGCGATGCGCAGGGCAAGCTCTGTCTCCCGCTTCGACGCTGCCGCCTCTTCGACCTGCTCCTGTCCTGCGGCGCGGTGTGCCTCCGCCTGAGCGATGATAGTTTCCGTCTGCCTCCCCTCGAAGCGAGCGAGGATCGCGGCACCAGCAGATCGGATGCGAGCAGCCATCCCCTCCATACTGCCACGATGACCGCCAGACGGTACGGCGACAGTGGAAGTGGATGTTGCATTGGAACTTGCGGACGACACTGCTTCCCCGAAGAGACCGAAGGTGGAGAAGTGCGTCGTTGTGCAGGAGACCGTATTCGCGATCGTATCGACGGAGCAACTACTGAGCACATCCCATGAGACACCATTCCACCGGTAGATTCGTAGTGAGGATTCTTCCAATCCGGTGATCTGCGCATCGGTGTACGACATGACAATTGTCACTGGATCCGTGAAAGCCGTGACGGGTGCTATCCCTCTGAACGCGCGAATGTCATATGTATGGTCGCCGGTGAGGCTCTTGCCGGAAGGTGTCGATGTCAGAACGAGAACAGTTCCATTCGACAATTTCTTAATCTGCAATACGAGAGAAGTAGCGAGTTCCGAAGCGGGGACAGTGACATGTGTTCCTGCGCCACCCGGGTTATTATTGAGTGATCCCGTTCCCCCTGCAGGAAGACTGCTCCCCGTTTCCGTATCGACATCGGCTTGATTGATGCAGCCCGCAGTCGTGAAGTGAAGTGTCGACCCCGTCGTCGTATTGCCGATCGCATCGACGGAGATGGCGCGATAGAAGTACGTGGTACATCCCAGAAGTGTCCCGAGGGAAACGCTGTGACTGGTGATCCGGGGGCTTGTGTCTGCGAGGGTAGTGAGATTGCCGAGACTTGCCGTGAAGCCATACTGCACCTGACTCGTTGCATGCTTGTTCGTCGTCCAGAGGATGGAACTCCCCGTGCCGACGTCGGTTGCGTTGTTCGCTGGAGAGAGATTTGAAATGACCGGAACAATGGTATCAAGGGTGAAACTCAACTCCTCATTGCTCGCCGACGAATCAGCGTTCATTCCATCCGTGCAAGCAATGTATACCGTTTTCGCTCCATCCGATCCAAGATCAGGAGTCGTACAAGACTGGGAAGTAGTGCCTCCCCCCGTGCAGGTGACGCTCATGGCTGCGTAGGTCTGATCGGTGAGGGAAACCTTGCAGGTGGCGTTCTCGTTCGTCGTGAACGTGATGTCCTGCGTGGCATCCGTGATGGTGGAACCCGAAGCGGGACTGAAGCCGGAGGGGGCGGGGGGAGAAACATCGCCAATCATGAAATTCCAGGAAGTCGTCGAGGTCTGCGCTGCCATGTGATTGCCGGATGTGTCTTTGAATGCATTGGCAGTCCAGACGACGTAGTACCCCGTGCTCTCCGCAAACGTCGTTGAGGGATTCAACGTCAATTGCGTGCTGCCATTACCCGAGAGCAGCGCGCCCGAGACGACGATCGTTTCCACCGTGGAATCGTCGGAGGATTTCTTGATAGTGAGGGTGCCAGTTCCTGCGCGGGTGATTTCATCGAAGGTGAGAACCAGATCGGCAGTCGTCGACACATCCGTGGCATTGTCGGCGGGGGAGAGGGAGGAGATGGAGGGAGCGACGGCATCGGACGCAAACACCTCCTGCGGATTCAACGTCACGTTATTACCCGCATCCGCCATGTTGTGGTACTCGAACTTCATCCATGCGTCGGATTTGATGTCCGAGTAGGCACGGATTTCGCCCAGAGAACCTGCGTAGTATGCATAGCCCTTTCCGATATGATACAGACCTGAG
>CAINWJ010000142.1 GCA_903854455.1 Candidatus Peribacteria bacterium
ATTATAGCAGAAAACATGAGCTACTGGAAGCTGTCAGCGAATCAGGCTGAATTGAGAATGTAGAATGTAGAATGTAGAATTCACCGCGATTTAAAGCCCATCTTTTCATTTTACATTTTACATTCTACATTCTACATTCCGTCCATGCCTGCTCAATCTCTCGACCAATTAGTCTCCTTGTGCAAAAGACGTGGCTTCATCTTCCCCGGATCGGAAATCTACGGAGGGCTTGCCAATACGTGGGACTACGGACCGCTGGGTGTGGAGCTCAAGAACCGGATCAAGAAGCTCTGGTGGAAGACGTTCGTCCATAAGCGGACGGACATGGTAGGACTCGATGCGTCGATATTGATGAACCCGAAAGTCTGGGAAGCAAGCGGTCATGTGAGCTCCTTCTCGGATCCAATGGTAGATTGCAAAAATTGCAAACAAAGATTCCGAGGCGACAAGTTAATTGAGGAAAGAATATCGATTTCATTCCCAGAATTGCTTATTCATATTATTAAACTTGTCGAAACGGGACAGTTTGACATGGGAGGACCGACAATCTGGTTCAAACTTGGCGAAAAATATCATGAGACAAAACATATATTTGTATGGAATGAAGAGAAAAATGATTATGTAAAAGTAAAAAGTTTTGCTTTGGAATCTTTGCCGATTCTCCTGAAATACAACATGCATGTACTTAGAAATGCAATTAAACAGCGAGGAGTAGATATTGGATTACGAGGTGATGACAAAACAATAAATGGTCCCATTCTTTGTCCAAATTGCGGCGGACACGACTGGACCGAGCCTAGACAATTCAACCTAATGTTTAAGACATTTCAAGGAGTCGTAGAGGATTCGGCAGCACTCGTCTACCTCCGGCCGGAAACAGCTCAAGGTATCTTCGTCAACTTCCGGAACATTGCCGATACGATGAGGATGCGACTACCCTTCGGTGTAGCGCAGATCGGCAAGGCGTTCCGCAATGAAATTACGCCGGGCAACTTCACGTTCCGGACCCGCGAGTTCGAGCAGATGGAGATCGAGTACTTCTTCGATCCGGAGAAAACCAAGTGGGAAGACATCTTCGCCGAGTGGAAGAAAGCGAGTTGGTCGTTCTTAGTCGACGGTCTTGGCATCAAAGCTGAGAATCTCCGTTTCCGCGACCACGAGAAAGATGAGCTGTCGCACTATTCCAAGGGTACGACCGACGTCGAGTACAAGTTCCCGTGGGGCTGGGGTGAGCTTTGCGCCGCGGCAGCGTACCGCACGGATTACGACCTGACGCAGCATGAGAAATTCTCGGGGCAGGATCTGCACTACACCGACCCGGATGAACCGACACGCAAGATCGTGCCGCACGTCATGGAACCATCCTTCGGCTCCGACCGCATCACGCTCGCGCTGCTCCTCGACACCTACACCGAAGAGACGCTGGAGAAAGACACGCGCACCGTCATGAAGTTCAACCGAACTGTTGCGCCGGTCGATGTGGCGATCCTGCCGCTCTCGAAGAAGGAACACCTCATCGCAAAGGCTAAAGAAGTGTATCAAAAAGTTATTCAGGAAACCGATCTCGTGGTCGACTTCGATGTGACGGGATCGATCGGAAAACGATATCGGAGACAGGATGAAATCGGCACACCCAAGTGCGTCACGGTCGACTTCGGCACGCTCGGCGAAGATGAGAAGCAGGGAGCGAAGGACACGGTGACGATTCGGGATCGCGATAGCCTAAAGCAGGAGCGGGTGACGGTGGGTGAGCTGGTAGGAAGATTGAGAACTTAGCGAAGCCAGTACTCCTGTGCCGCAGCCAGGAATGGCTGCTCCATTTATGTAAAGAGGCATTGATTGAACGATTTTAATCGAAGCACCCGTTCCCGGGTGCGACTTGGTCATTCCCAAATCACACAATTCGTTGTATACTATACTTAACAAATCCCCATCCCATGCACATCCGCTGGAAACAGGCGGCACTCATCGGAGCGATCCTCGTCCCCTTCTGGACCATCGCAGCCGTAACCATCGTCATGGGGTACCGGAACCTGACGAATACAGCCATCAAGGAGCGGCAGTACATCGCCGAGGTCGCATCACAGGTTCTCCATGATCGTCTGACGTCACTTGAAAGTGTTGCCGTCTTCACCGCGAAACAGCAGACACTCATCGATGCGGTCGATCGGAAGGAATGGAAGCGGGCGGCGGCTATCGTCCGCGAAGTCCCGAGAAATTTTCCGGAAATCGACCGGGTGCTCTTGGTGGATACCAAGGGCATCGAATGGGGAGCGTTCCCATGGGATGAGAGTGTCATCGGCAAGGATTTTTCGCATAGAGACTGGTACAAAGGCGTAACGCAATCCTGGCAACCGTACGTATCGGAAGCGTACCGGCGCGCCGCCAAGCCGACATACAACGTGGTGGGCATCGCTGCTCCCGTCTGGAAGGAACCGGGGAAAGCCGTCGGCATCATCGTGCTGCAGATCAAGCTGGACCAGTTCTTCCAGTGGATCCGGAACGTCGATGTAGGAAACGGCACACTGTTCTTCATTGATCAGCATGGAAACATCGCGGGACATCCGCTCACGAGCGCATCCGGCAGCATCGTGAAATTGAACCCTGAAACATGTACCGCACTGTCTGGAAGTACCGATGAAGAACCTGCGTCACTGACGAATGATCCTGTGACGGGCGGCAACCGCGTCATTCTGGGAGCCCGCGTCGATCCCTTCGGATGGACGGCGTACTACAGCGAAGATCCGGCACTCCTCTTCGCAACGCGCAGAGAAGCCATCACATTCCTACTGGAGCTCTACGCACTGGGCACACTGCTCGGCTGCCTGGCAGGACTGCGGCTCAGCGGAACTCTCTGGAAGCTCCAGAGTACGGAGTCATTCCTGGAATCCATCGTCGAGAACATTCCGGACATGATCTTCGTGAAGGATGCCAAGTCTCTCTCGTTCATGAGGTTCAACAGAGCTGGTGAAGAACTGCTCGGACAGCAGCGATCGGAGCTCCTCGGCAAGAACGATTACGACTTCTTCCCGAAGGATCAGGCGGACTTCTTTACCGAGAAAGACCGCAACGTACTGAAGATGAAGAAAGTTGTGGATATTCCGGAGGAACCCATCAATACATGCCGCGGGATGCGGTACCTGCACACCAAGAAAGTACCCATCGTCGACAAGCGAGGCACACCCCGCTACCTCCTGGGTATCTCCGAGGACATCACGGAGAAGAAGGCACTGGAGGAAGCGAAAGCCGAGTTCGTCTCGCTCGCATCCCATCAGCTGCGGACTCCCCTCTCCACCATCCGCTGGGCATCCGAGCTGCTGCTGGAATCATCCAAAGACCAGACATCGACGCAGCATCAGCTCATCAGGAACATTCACGAAGCGGTCCTGGGCATGACGGAGCTCACGCAGACCATGCTGATGGTTTCGCGCATCGAAGCCAATACCATCCGCAAACATCCTGCCAAGATCGATCTCAAGCAGCTCCTCCATGACATCGTCAAAGAATATCAGCCGCTCTCCGGGAGGAAGCACCAGCACGTCATGTGTTCCTGTCCACCGGACACCACTCTCACAACGGACACGGCGATGCTGCGCGAGATCGTGCTCAACCTGGTCACCAACGCCATCACCTACACCCCGGACGGCGGCACGATCAGCATCGACGTGACGACTGACAATCATGCGGTCATCATGACCGTGAGCGACAACGGCATCGGTATCCCGTCATGCGATCATGAACATATCTTTGAGCGTCTCTACCGCGCCTCCAATGCGACGGCGCTCAACGTGAATGGAACAGGTCTCGGACTCTACGTCGCCAAGTCTTTCACCGGTCTCCTGGGCGGCACACTCACGTTCACATCCGAAGAAGGCAGAGGGACGAGATTCAGATTGTCGATACCGATTTTGTAGAAGCAAAGACCGAAATCAATGTGATTGAGATAAACCATCCAATGGTGCTTTGGCAGCCGGTTGCTCTTTCCCGGTAACTTTGTTTACTTCGCTTACAATGTCACCAATTATTAATGCGGCAGCAGTTATCCCAACACTTGCCAAACCCAATACCGCCGCGGTATGCAGTGGTCTCTCACGAAATAAACGACTGGACGATTCTGTTGAAGCCATATAAAGCAAAGAGATCGCAATCCTACAAGGAAATTTTTCACTTGCCAATGGAGTCATCTCCGTCTTTACTATCCCCGCTCCGCAGCCAGCGGGGCACCACTCCGCTTGAAGCCGATCGCTGCGGTCCTGATCCCGACGGGAACGTCCCTGAGGGAAATCCTCCGCATCCGAGCGAGAAGACGCCTCAAGCCTGACCCCAAGGATGATTCATCACTGCTCTGAGATCGCGGATTTTTCCGTTCAATACGTCGCAGGCACGAAGCCTGTCCAACGCATCGCAGGCACGAAGCCTGTCCAACGCATCGCAGGCACGGAGGCCTGCTCCTCTCATCTTCTTTTTCCTCTCTACCCTCTCATCCTCTCGTTATGGCTATCCCATCCACGAAAGACCTGCTCAATTCCGCCTGCCACTTCGGCCACAAGAAGGAAAAGTGGAATCCTAAGATGAAGCCGTTCCTCTTCGGTGTGCGCAAGGACATCCACATCTTCGACCTGGAGAAGACGCACGCTGCGCTGACCAAAGCCTGCAGTGAGCTCAAGGCTCTGCAGAGAGCGGGCAAGTCCATCCTCTTCGTCTCCACCAAGCTCCAGAGCATCTCCTCCATCGAGAGAGTCAGCCGCACGCTGGGTCAGCCGGTCGTCACCAAGAAGTGGGTGCCGGGTCTGCTCACCAACTGGCCGACCATCAAGAAGCGCATCAGCTACTACCTGGATCTGCAGCAGTCCTTTAGGACCGGTGAAGTGGAGAAGTACACGAAGAAGGAGCAGGTGGGTCTCAGGAAAGAGCTCGCCAAGCTGGATGCCGGATTCTCCGGTGTCGCCGGCATGAAGGGTCTGCCCGATGCCGTGTTCATCGTCGATGCCGTCCGCGACCACGTCGCCGTTCTGGAAGCCAGGAAACTGGGTATCCCGGTCTACGGCATCTGCGACAGCAACGCCGACCCGGACAACTTCAAGGTCATGATCCCGGGCAACGACGACGCCCTCAAGTCCATCGACATGTTCCTCTCCACGGTCGAGTCCGAACTCGCGGACGCGAAGCCGAAGTCCGACGATGCTCAGATTCCCGTGAAGTAATTCGCAATAATTTTCCTTTTTCAATTTTCAATTTTCAATTCTCCCCCTCCCCATGAGTATCGCCGCCTCCGCCGTCGCCCAGCTCCGCGCCCGCACGGGTGTGGGGATCCTGGACGCCAAGAACGCACTGGAAGAAGCCAAGGGCAATGAAGAGCTCGCCATCGAGATCCTCCGCAAGCGCGGCAAGGCACAGGCAGTGAAGAAGGCCGACCGTGAACAGAAGGAAGGTGCCATCTTCATCGCCAAGGCTGACTCCAAGGCAGCACTGGTGCAGGTGCGCTGCGAGACGGATTTCGTGGGACGTTCCGACGTCTTCCTGAAGTTCGGTCGCGACCTGGCTGATCATCTCCTGCAGAAGGGCAAGAAAGATTTCGACGCCTACGCCGCTGAGAAAGTTCCTGCTGCCGTGCTGGAACTGGGTGAGAACATTTCGCTTGGGGAGACCAAGGAAGTGAGCGCACCGGTCATCGGCACCTATGTGCACCTGAACCGGAAGATCGGCGTGATCGTCGGTCTGGAAGGAGGAAGCGTCGAGCAGGCTGCAGACGTCTGCATGCATGGCGCCGCCATGAACCCTGCCTACGTCCGCGCCTCGGATGTCCCGGCTGATGCCATCGCCAAGGAACGCGAGATCTGGAAGGAGCAGATGAAGAACGAAAAGAAACCGCCCGAGATCCTGGAGAAGATCATGCTCGGCAAGGAGCGCAAGTTCCGCGAGGAGAACGCTCTCTTAAGCCAGCCCTTCGTGAAGGACAACGCCGTGACGGTGGAGAAGATGCTCGGCAAGGCTGTGCTGAAGGAGTACGTGAGGGTGGCGTTCTAACGGAGCAGGATTCCGAAGAAGCCAAGGAGTCTGAAGAGTCCGACGATGATCGTTGGGGTCACATGATGCTTGCTGGACTTGATAGCGTCGATCATTGAGTGAATGTTCATTCCTTTCGCCTCACTCCGCCCCGCACCCTCTGCGGATGGTGCGCGGCACCTCCCTCCCCGCCCGATCCGAACCGGATCGTTCGGGCGGGCCCCGAGGAGAGAGGGAACCTAGAGAAAAATGTAATGAGAGCGTCGTCAGCAATTCATGAATCAATGCAAGTCATCCTTCTCCCCACGGGAGAAGGAACGAGGATGAGGCGGTAGGGAATATTTTCCGCTTAATAGTAATGTGATCCCTTCATTGGCTCCATGAAAATCCGGGCTCTAAGAGCCTTGCTATTTTTGAGGAAGCGGGTATAGTGCTTTCTCAATTTTTCCTTCCAAATTTCTCAACCATGCAATCATTTCTCCAGAGAATCATAGATGAACCCACACCGGAAAATCATGCCGCTCTTCTACTGCAAATGGCAAAAGATCAATCTTCTCCTGAACAAATCGCAAGAACTGCTGAGCAATCAATTGCTGCTCTTTGCGAAAAGATAAAAATTGAGAAATATCTTGCGTTGATACCAGATATCCTCGCACAACTTCCAACTTCAGAACGAGCAAAGATTACAAGTCTTGTAGGAGACTTGAGTGGTGGCGAGGTTCTTAAGCGCACAGTTACCGTGCTTCACGCACAAGGTCTTCATTTGCGACCATGCAGTGCAATTGTAGGAGCCATCAAAAAATTCGATGCTAGAGTAATAATCAAAAAAGATGGTCATCAAATTAATGCAAATAGCATGATTGGGTTGCTTTCGCTCGGTGCAACTCACGGCACTGAACTTTATCTTCATGCAGACGGTCCAGATGCAAAGAAGGCGCTGGAGGCCATTGCTCAGTTGTTTGGCGAGCAAATTTCTCACTAAAGTTTAGACTGATTTTCCTTGTTCTCCGCATCAATCTGCGGTATACTGTGTTCTATGGGGCACAAAATTCTCATCGCGGAAGACGATACCGTCCTGCGTGACCTCTACATCCGCAAGTTCTCGCGGACGGATAACGTTGTCCGTACGGCTGTGAACGGACAGGAAGCGTTGGATGAGATCGCCAAGGAGGCTCCGGAGATTCTCCTGCTGGATATCAACATGCCGGTGCTGGACGGTGCCGGGGTCCTAGAGAAGCTGCCGCCCAAGGGTCAGCGTAGCTTCCCGGTCATCATCCTCACGAACTACGGTGACCAGGCGAACAAGACGCGCGTGGAGGCGCTGGGGGTCGACGGCTTCTACATCAAGAAAGATATGACGATCAAATCACTGGTGGAGATGGTGGAGACATTACTCAAGAAGTAAGAGAATCAGCGATAACAACATCGACTTGATTCAAGGGATAGGATAGGATCTTTTCCTATGACTACATCCCTTCTCACAGCATCGGCAATGGTTCTGGTCGCCAGCACCGGCTACACACCCACATTCATACACAACAATCCCGGCATGTACCGTGATGCACAGACCATGTCCCAGAGGTACGAAGGCAATGCCTACAGAATGACACGATGCAATGGAAATCCGTGGTGCACAGACATGATGTGGAAGACACGGGCAGAGCTCCAGGGGACACATCAGTATGACCGGGATATGTACTCGCGAATGACGCCGTATGTTTCACAGTGGAATAGCTATGACTGCCTGCCATCCAATGGCTTGTACTGGTGCGATCTCCAGTCAGCCTGCCTCCGGACCGGTACGCCCTGTCGAACGTGGTACCGCGCCGGCACCGACAGCTGCAACACCGCTGGCGGAGAAGTATGGTGCGACTCCAAGCAATCCTGCATGCAGGCATCGGCTGTGAACAGGACGACGTGTCCGTACACACCGTCGAACCCCTGTAAGAACAGCGCTTGCAGGTAGGCTGACTGGAAGAGTATTTCGTTGCTTTCAGTTATCAACTGCCACGAAGAATGACTCCTCACTCCTCTCCCTCCCGTCACAACGCTGGAAGGGAGAGGAGTTTTTCATTTGGATTGCCAGATAAACATTGGAAAAAACATGTAATGATCCACCTGGCAGTCTCCTGATGCTATTTGAGTGCAATCTTCTCAACCGGTGTCGCCAGCACCAGGTACCGCTGCTGGATGGAGTCCGGCGGCCAGCAGGTGTAGAGGATGAGCGTCTCGGCATCATCATCGGACTCGAAGAGAGTCTTGTCGCTCGCGGATACCGTCTTCTTGGCAGTCACCTGATACACGTACAACGTGCCATCGTACGTGACGTACACTTTGGCACCGACGGCGACTTTGTTAATCGTCCGGAAGATCTTCGTGTACTGCGACAGATCCCACGGCCAGCCGCTGCTGTGACCGTAGATCAGCACCTTGCCGCTGCCGCCGGGATAGGACATCAGGTGCCCCACTCCTTTATCCAGTACAGCCAATACACCTTTCTGCGTGTACGGATCAGCTGGATGGATGATGGCAAGATCGACGATACCGATGGATGGAACGGAGATGGCGAACGGCTTGGCAGATGCAAATTGATTGGCATCACCGGTCTCGGCAACGGGTGCGCTGATCGGACTTTGCTTGGATGGAAGGGCAGATCCGTCGGCGGGAAATGCAACCAGATTCTGGAGACGAACTGTGCGCATACGGTAGACCAGATCGAAGAGCTCGCCGCGCGTCATGGCATCCGAAAGATTCAAACGGCTGTTTTGCATGATGGCGTTGCGACTGATCACAGCACTGACGGCATCCGTGTACCACTGACCGCGCGCATTCTGGAGATCGGCAGATGACTGGAATGCAACGGACGCTGCATTCACTCCATACAACCTGGCTACCAACACTAGCGCTTCGGCAACGGTCACATTGGCACCCGGACGAAACGTGCCGTCGGGATACCCCTTCACGAGACCGCTCGTAAATCCTGCCTCCACGTACGGCGCATACCACGCCGTCTGATCCATGTCACCGAAGAGCGGCAACGGCGGCAGATTCTTCTTGGCGAGATCGGCACGCGCGGCAGCGGCAGCATCGGACCGAAGAATGATCTTGAGTGCCTCGGCACGATTCACTGAATCCCGCACACGAACGTCATTCCCGGTGGGCACATCGATGATGCCGGCACGTTGCAGAGCGACCACTGCAGGTGCGTACGACTCGTATGGAAGCTCGGCAGCGAACACGGTCACACAAGAGACGAACGCCAGAACCAGAGCCGCTGAAACAGTGATCCGTCGCATGGAGTTTGTATTGTAATGATTTTTGTGGTTTTGTCAATCGTTCGACGATACCTGTTCCCGCAGGAAGAATCCTTCGGCAGCCTCAGGACAAGTCCTGCGCTGACATCGAATAGATGTTTCCTGACCCCTGACCCTGACCCCTGACCCTGACCCTCTAGTACAGCACCCTCGTCCGTATCGTCCCTGGGATCCGATCCAGCTCAGCCTTGAGACCAGTCCCCTTCTTCTCATCCACATCCGTCACGACGTACCCGATGTCGGCATCGGTTTCCAGGAACTGGCTCGCGATGTTGACAGAGGCTTTCGCGAAGACATCGTTCACGGCAGCCAGGACGCCCGGACGATTCTCGTGAATGTGCAGGATGCGGTGTCTGCCGGCATGCGACGGCAGTGACACAGGCAGGAAATTGACCGCACCGGCAGTCGCTCCCGTATCGCAGAACAACAATAATTTTTCGGCCACGTCTCTGCCGATTCTCTCCTGCGCCTCGGCAGTACTCCCCGCAATGTGCGGTGTCAGGATCACGTTGGTAAGCCCCTGCAATGGCGAATGGAACGGCAGCTTGGATGACACCGGCTCCTCGGGATGCACGTCGAGCGCCGCACCGGCGATGTGACCGCTACGAATGGCTCTGTCCAATGCGGCAATATCCACTACTTGGCCGCGCGACGCATTGATCAAACATGCACCCTTCTTCATAGCAGCCAGCTCCTTCTGCCCGATCAGATGTTTGGTCGACGATCCTCCCGGCACATGGAGTGTCACGACATCCGCGGCTTTCAGTAGAGCATCCAACGATTTAACCGGCTCCGCGTTGCCGAGTGTCAGCTTCGATTCAATGTCATGGAAGAGAACACGCATGCCGAGTGCCTCGGCGAGAATCCCGACCTGCGTGCCGATGTGCCCGTAGCCGACGATCCCAATGGTTTTACCACGCGCCTCGAACGATCCTGCGGCGGTCTTCTGCCATGTGCCCAGGTGAGCGGCAGCGTTCCTGGCTGGAATGCCGCGCATGAGCATCACCGCTTCAGCGATCACCAGCTCAGCCACACTCCGCGTGTTGGCAAACGGCGCATTGAAAACCGGCACACCCTTCTTCCTGGCCGCCTTCAGATCCACCTGATTGGTGCC
The DNA here is from genome assembly GCA_903854455.1 of Candidatus Peribacteria bacterium. Lineage (GTDB taxonomy): Bacteria > Patescibacteriota > Gracilibacteria > Peribacterales > Peribacteraceae > CAINWJ01. Next base: position 10,435 of record CAINWJ010000142.1, read on the forward strand.
GATGCAGAAGCAGCCGACCGTGAGCAGCTTCCTGGCATGCTCCATGACACGCGCAGTCACCTCCGTCCCTGAACGGATGCCGAGAATATGAACAGAAGGAATGGCTTCACACAGTTCTTCCTCCGTCATCTCACCGCGACGCGAATCGATGAGCGAGAAGCCCTGGTCACGGAAATACGTCTCTGCGGATGGATGGATGCCTCCGAGCAGCAGAATGTTGATCTTATCCTTCGGGAACGACGTCTGATGGTTCATAGGGGAAGGAAGGAATGGATGGCGTGATCGAGCTCGGCAATCGTGCGGACGAAGACGGGAGCATTCTCTTCCACTGACGGGCGGACTGCAAAGATCCCCACTCCGATGAAATGATCGACAACGTTCTCACGGAACGGATGCAGATCCGATGCGCCATCACCAACCATCACGGCAGTACCGCTGATCCTTCCTGATGCTCGAAGTTCACGGATAATCTCTGTTTTGCCCGTACTCGTCGCAAGCGGTCCTGTGCTCACGTCAACGAGAACATCTCCGTCGAAGATTCCAGCATTGGCGAAGCACCGATCTGCAGGAATCCCGAGAATCTTCGCAACCGGCTCGATGACATCCATCAGAGCTCCGCTGATAATGTATGCCGAAGCTCCGACGTCATGAATCGACCGGATGATGCCTTCCATACCCGGAGCAATCGTCTGAGCAATGCTACGCTCAAGTTCCTCGAGGTCACGACGACGCGGATGAGCCACACTCAAGCGACGGTTGATGGAGGTACGGAGATCGATCTTCCCCTCCATACCCTCGCATGTAATCGCATGAATCCTCTCCTTGGCACGCGCCAAATCCTGCCCCTGCATCGTCCGCTGTAGCGTCATCCCGATCAGCTCATCCAGCGACTCGATGGACACCAGTGTGGAGTCGAAGTCGAAGATGAATGAAGGAAGAGGCAAGCAGAAGAAAGAGTATCAGAAAATACAGCGTAGCTGCGACATCGTGTCGCAGACGACAAGATATCGAGTTCACTATGGATTCCGGGGCACGATGCCCCGGCTACGAGATTATTGCGCACCTTCCCCCGCCACGTATCCCGTCGTCCAGCAGATCTGCAAACTAAACCCTCCCGACGGACGATCGAAATCGAGGATGTCTCCGGCAAAGAACAGATTCGGACACACCTTCGATCGCATTGTTTTGAAATCGATCTCGTCGAGTAAAACGCCACCACTCGTCACGATGGCATCTTCCTCCCCGAGCAATCCCGCGACCTGCATGGGGACATTCTTGGCGACACGAACGAATGCCTCGCGCTCCTCGCGCTTCAGCTGATGCATCGGCGTCTCCGGTTTGATCCCCGCGAGCATGAACAGCACTTCTGCGAGTCTCGGCTGAATAATTTCTCCGATGGCATTCTTGAGCATCTTGTTCTTCTCCCGCTCGACGACTTCCAGAATTTTACGATCAACGGCACCGGGATCCAGTGACGGGAAGAGGTCGAGCGAGAGCCAGACATCGCCCGATTTGAGCATCTCGCCGATCCGCTTGCTCATATTGAGAACCAGCGGTCCCGATAGACCGACGTGCGTGAAGAGAATCTTGCCGATGCGGCTCTCCCCTTTTGCTTTCCCGACGAGCACGGTCAACCGCACATCCTGCAGGCTGATGCCAGCGAGGCGACTGACCCACGGATCTTTGATTTCGATCGGGACGAGCGCGGCATCCGGTTCGACGACCGTGTGACCCAGTTTCCTGAGCCAGGGAAATCCGTCACCGGTCGAACCGGTCTCGGGATGGGATTTTCCTCCGGTCGCCAGGATGAACCGGTCAGCGGTGACTTCACTGCCTTTGAGAATCGCCTTCGTGATCTTTCCGCTCTCCACTGTCAATGATTGCACCGGCTTATGGAGGAGCATCGTCACACGACCGGCTTTCATGTAATCGATCAATGTTCTGAGTACGCTCTCCGCTTTGTCACTCACCGGAAACGCGCGCTTCTCCGGCTCGATCTTGAGCGGAAGACCGTGAGTCTCAAAAAATTCCATCGTTTCCGGAACACCGAACCGGGAGAACGGGGAAAAGAGTGCCTTGCCTTTTACGCCGTACTTCTTGATCAACGCATGCGTATCAAGTTCCGCATTGAGAATGTTGCAGCGTCCGCCACCTGTGAGCAGTAGCTTGTTCCCGAGTGTCGGATTCTTCTCGATGAGAACGACCTTGGCACCCAACTCAGCAGCTCTGCCGGCAGCGATCATTCCCGCCGGACCTCCGCCGATGACGGCAACATCGAAATGCATGGGGGGAGAATATCAGAAGAAGGATCGGGGTCGGGTATCAGGTGTTCAGGGTCAGGGTCAGGAACCGGAAATCAATCAACAGTCTTTCGTTGTGCCTGCCCCTCATCGTTCAGAGCTCCCCCAAATCCAGCTCCTGATCCATCCGGACACTGCTCAAGAATTCCTGATCGTGACTCACGAGGATCAAGCCGCCTTCGTACTCATTCACCGCTTCGGCGATCACGGGGATGTGCCGGAAGTTGATGTGGTTGGTCGGTTCGTCGAGGATTAGGAGTGTCGGCTTCTGCAGGACAAATCTCGCGTAACAGAGCAATCCTTTCTGACCTTCAGACAGCGCTTCCACAGCGGTCTGGACTTTATCACCCGGCAGGAGGAAGCGGGCGGCGACTTCGTAAATCTTCTGGTGACTCGGCATCTCCATCGCTTCAGATAACACATCATAGACCGTCTTCTTCATGGGAAGTCCGGAGAAGTCCTGATGGTAGTACCCGACCTTCACGCCCTCGGTGATCACAGCACCCTTCTCCTTGCCCGCAGCCATGGATTCCAGGAGCGAACTCTTGCCGATGCCGTTTGGACCTTTGATGAGCAGACGATGACGGCGACGGACGATGAACTCGACCTTTTTCTTCTTCGGCTTGTGATCCTGCATCACGGTGACAGATGAGAGTGTCACAAGCGGTTTCGGAAATTCGGTGGCTTCGATGATAAACGGCGGAATGGTCTTCTCCTCGCGACGAACCTCGACTTTGTTGGCTTCATCCTCCTCGACCGCCTCACGCATTTTGCTCGCAAGCTTGCGCATCTTGCCACCCTTGTGGGAGAAGAAGTTCACTTTCTCCTTGCGATCCAGAATGTCCTTCTCCATGCGGGCATTCTGGCGCTGGTCGCGCTCGATCTGCTCCTGGATCTGCGCCACGACGTCGAAGTAGTCACCG
>CAINWJ010000143.1 GCA_903854455.1 Candidatus Peribacteria bacterium
GCGATTTTCTCAAGTAAGACAAAGTGTCAGAAAGCAAATAAAGGGCAAGTATGCTGTATTCAGTATGCAGTATTCAGCGGAACTGCTTTCCCTGTATACCGCATACCGCATACTGAATACTTCTTATTATTTTCTCTGTAACCGTATTCCTGATTCGTCTTTATTGTGGTATAATATCCCGATGGCTTTCTCTTTCCTCAGCCGCCTGCTCATCCCTGTCGCACTTGCGGCATGTCCTGAGCATACGGTTTGTCTCGGTTCGGGTACGATCACTACGGTGCCGGGGATCCTCTCGACGGTCGTTGATTTATTGCTTTATTGGAGCGGATTCGTTGCCGTCGCACTCTTCATCGTCGGCGGCATCATGATGATCATGTCCGGCGGAAGCGATGCGCTCCTGTCGTCCGGCAAGAAGATCATGAAAGGCTCGCTCATCGGTTTCGCTCTTGTCCTGGCATCATGGATGATTTTGTCGACGGTGCTGTACTTCATTACGTTCTGAGGCGAAGAGGGAATCAGAGTGTCATTCGTTGGAATCACCAATTGGCAAGGAGTGACCAATAACCAATTCTCAATGTCCCAGCCTTCGCTCCCGCGAGAGCTTCGGTCGGCAAGCAAATAATGACCAATCACCAATTTCCAATTACAGCTTTAGTAATGGTGGCATTGGGTATTTAATCATTGGGAATTATTTGGGGATTGGTCATTGGATATTGGGCATTTTCCGTCCCTTGGTTCTCTCTCATCCTGTATCCTTCCTCGTGATGATTTCCCCCCACGATGACCGAACGGCTGGTCAACTGGCTGAGGCCGAGAGGCTGAAGCTGGAGGCGCGTCATGATGAAGCCCTGGTGATCCTCGAGGGTATTCTTGCCGACGACCCGAAGAACGTGACGGCACTGGAGGAAGTGGCGGATAACGAGTTGAGTCTGGAGCGGTTCGATCGTGCGCTGGCTGCGGCGGAGCAGGTGCTGCGCCTGGATCCGAAGAGCTGCGAAGGGCACTACATTCTGGGATTCATCGCATCCCACGAGGAGCGGTGGCCGGAAGCAGTGCTGTCTCTTAGGGAGGCCAACAGAATCGATCCGAATAATCCGGAGATTTTGCGTTGTCTCGGGTGGGCGCTCTTCTCCGGTGGCAATGAGCCGGAGGGAGTGGTGACGCTGGAGCGTGCACTGAATCTGGAGGAACACAATCCGCTCACACTCTGCGATCTGGGGGTTGTCTATCTGCAGCTTAGGGAATTCACGAAAGCCAAAGCTCTCTTCCACCGGGCGCTGGATCTGGATCCGGAGAATATTCGCGTGAAGGAGTGCCTGGAGGTGACGGAGAGGATGGAGAACGAATCGAATAAGCGTGTAAGCGAATAAGCGTGTAAGCGAGCATCAGGCACGTTTTTCACTCGCCTATTCGCTTAACTCCTATACGCTTAACAATTTGCTACACTATCCTCCATGCCACTCACGACTGGATCGATGCCGGTGTCATGGAAGCGCGGGATGAAGCGTGGATTTCGGCATGCACTCCGCTCGGAAGGATCGCTGATGTCCGTTGCCGCGTTGCTTGGCATGTTCGTCCTGCTCCAGGTGTTGATCGTGAGTATTGTCGGTGCACAGGCGGGGCTTGGCTTTCTCCGTGAGCGGTTGGATCTCCGCGTGGAAGTTCGGGATACGGCGACCGACAGTGATGTGCAGGATTTCATTCAGGCGATCCACGGACTACCCTCCGTCACTGACGTCGTCTTCATTACCCGGGAGCAGGCGATGGCGCGGCAGAAGCAGCGTGATCCCACGTTCGTCGATTTCCTCGGGAAGTTCGGCATCGAGAATCCGTTCCCGGATACTGTCGGCGTACGCCTCAAGAGACTGGATGATGCGCCGGAGTTTCTTACGTTCATCCAGCAGGCGAAATATGCCCCGGTCGTGAATCCGGCATTCCTCACCCAGACCACCGATCAGCAGCAGCAAGCCGAGAAGCTGTCGATGATTGTCGAATCATCACAGCTTTTGCTCTGGTGCGGGGTCGGTCTCGTCCTAGTTGTTCTCCTCCTCATCGTCATCGAGTTCATCCGTCGTCGCTCACTTCTCCGCCACGAAGAAATCACGATCCAGCAACTCGTCGGCATCAGCACTGCCGATCTGTCACTGCCGTTCATCGTGGAGATGATGAGCTTGCTCGTCGTTGCACTTCTGCTCTCGTGGATCGTCGTCCTCGTAATTCTCTTCATGCTGCCATTCGCGATTCCTGCGATTGGCTTAGGTGGCGTGCTGGCTCCGTGGACCCGGTATTCGCTTGATCTTCTCCAGTGGTGGTCGCCGTGGATTCTCCTGAGTGAAGTCGTGATGGTGATTGTGCTGGCGGTAGTTGGGACGAGTTGCATTGTCTGGTCGAGGAAGACACCACCCCATTTAATGGAGTATTAGGAGAGAATAGGTGACTGATTGATGGTACATTGACAATAGTGTTAAATGTATTTAAAGTTATATTTGTGACACAAGATATTACTCCGATGGCAAATGCTTGTGAGGATTATTTAGATCAATTACGAAGATTGCGTCATCTCGTGCTTACAGATTCTTCAGCCGAAAACAACGCAAGACGATTACAGGCAGCCTTGGATAGTTTAAGAGAATGCATACAAAATGTTATAGCAGGAATAGTTGGAGAAATGACTGTATCTAAGGCGAGTCAGAATGTTTATCGTCTCACACGTCGATTTCAGAAAGAGCAAGGACTCGAGCAGATCGATCCGATTTCTCGAGCTGGCTTCGCGCAATTAATGACTCACTTGAAGGATTTGCCAGCGCAGCATAAGTCCGCATCAGATCGTGGAGTGGCTGACATGCTACTCGAAAGAATTTTTGGAGGTCTTACTCAGCCACATGCAGCTATGACACTTACTCGTTATTTACGACATGAGTCCATGATCCCCGTGGCGCCTCTTGCTACTGATGCATTTTTGGTTTCACTTCTTGTGGGCTTTCATCATCGAATGGGAAGCTGCTTAGCCAGTTCTATGGGAGTTGTTGTGACGGATCCTTATCCGGGAGATGGATATTTTGAGGGAGGATCTCGTTGCCTGATTTCTCAAAACCCCCCCCTCAAATGTGTGATAATGACAGACTTGAATCACAAAGGGATTACGAGAGCCGAATGTATTCGTATTGTTCATGCGACATATCCAGACATTGAAATCATATAAAGATTTTTCTTCGTTCGAGGGTTTCGCCTGTTATTATCCCCTCATGCCAAGACCCCTCTCGGATGAGGCGATCGTGCTCCGGTCCTACAACGTCGGTGAGACGGATCGGTTCTGCCTACTCCTCACGAAATCGCATGGTCGGATCGCGGCACGGGTTCAGGGAGCCCGAAAATTGTTGAGTCGTCGCGGACGTGGGCTGCTGCCTCTGCATCGGGTACTGATTCAGTGGGAGCTGTCGTCTGCCGGTGCGCGGATTACGGGAAGTCATTGTCTCAATCCTCATGCTGCCGCGTGGACCGATCCTGCGACGCTTGCCATCGCACAGGAGGGAGTGAAGATGCTCATCAGGCTCACGGAAGAATCCACACCGATCGAAGAAGTGTACGCACTTGCCGTTGAATTTTTGGAATCCTGTCACAGCGGACATCCGAGGCACCTGCTCCACATGTTCACATTGCGGTTATTTGATCTGCTCGGATTACTGCCGTCGATCACGCATTCTGCCGTGACGCACCGGACACTTTCTGATGATCAGGCACTCGTCTTCAGCTCAACTGACGGCGGTATCAGCGCTCTGGATGACGGTCGGACCGGCATCCGGATGTCTCCGCTGCTTCGGCATCTCCTGCTCAACTTGAATACGTCACCTCTTACCGCACTGGATCCTTGTCCTCAGTCACTCGTATCCGAGCTCGACCGCTTCGTCCGCGTCCTCTCGGGCAGCCACGCCGGTGTATCTGCTGCTCCACTCGTATTCCCCGTCGCACCGATCCCGATTTGCCAGGTGAGTGGACGCGCTTCGTAGGCGGAGAAGAATCGTTCGAGCGTTGCACCGGTATTGGCGAGTTGCGTTGATCGGTACCAGACCGCTTTCATGCCATCGTGCCGCTCGCCGGCTTTGCGCTTCTCGCCCGGTGCCAGCTCGGATGTGTAGATCGTTCGTTCCGTCGTGGGTGCCGCCTCCCTGTCAGAGATGTAGGGACCGAAGACTTCGGACTTCCGCTCATCGCGCGTGCCGTAGTAGATGAAGAACGCACGATCCTGATCGTCACTGAAGGTCTGGATCAGCAGTGCGCCCGGCGTGTCATTCTTGAATTTCAAATCGACGTTTGGCGGGTACACCGTCGCGTCGGTTCCCTGCGGGCTGTAGTAGCTGACCGCGTAGCTGTGGTTCTTCCTTTGGACGATGGGCATACCGTACTCCCACGGTCCGCGAAACGCCGTCGTGCTCACCTGGCAGAGCCCGCCACCGTAGTCCGGGATCGTCGTATCTCCCTGGATCACGAGCTCTTTGCGGTAACCCGTCCGGTCATTCACAGGGCCGAGCGTCTCATCGAAGGAGAAGACGCTGTCCTGCGGGATGATGTGACCGTTGAATCGTGCGAGACCGACCTTGATGTTGTGCCGGCGATTGACCGGTGACTTGGTGAAGACCGACTCTCCGATGGTTACGACTTCCTTGATTCCCATTTGTTCCAGCTCTGTATCTTTCACCGTGATCTGCGGCTGGCTCACTTCCACCGGCAGCACGATGGTCGATACATCATCGGTCAGCGCACGGATGGTGAGGCGGGTTGCGGCGATGACGTCCACCGTCTGCCCGGTGAGACCGATGCCGTCGAAGATGACCGTACCGCTCGCGTTCTTCGCGATGGTGACGTTGCCGGCAGGTCGATCGATCTTGGAAGCGACTTCCTCTTCGATGGTACGGCTGATGGAAGCATCATCCCACTGACGGACGAGTGTCGACGTCCACCCGGGGGCATCCAGTTCGGTTGTGCCGCAGGTCTGCAGTCGTGCGGGAGGAAGTGCTTCCATGCCCTGGAACTCCCACACCCGCTTCATCCGCCACCACTCAGGATGGGCAGCGACCGAGACGGAGATGATGTGATGGTTGAACGTGTAGGTGAGGGAGGACGGGGCAGCGATGGCAGGCAACGGGATGAGTGCCGCGATGATTGCAGTAAGCCGGAGGAGAGGGAGGCGGGACACGGGGGGATTGTAGGGGTGATGAAAGAATGAGGCTATTGGCTTCATATTTTCGCAGCTGCGACGCCGCGTCGCAGACGGCGGCGCATGCCGCCGATTTACCGGGACGCGGCGTCCCGGCTGCGGGAAAAAAATCAATGCTTTCCCATCCCCACCTCCAGCTCATCCAATGCTCTATTGACCAGTGCATCCGCCCGGACATTTTGCTCGCGGGGAATGTAGACGAAGCTGAGCTGCGGGAAGTGAGTCTTGAGTTCCATGATCTCCTCGATGATCGGCTGAAAGCTTGCCATCTTCACGCGGTACTCTCCATTGAGCTGCTTCACGACTAATTCCGAATCGAGGTGGCAGATCAGATGATTGGGGCAGAAATCCTTCGCGATTTTGAGTCCCGCGATCAATGCCTGATATTCCGCAATATTATTGGTCGCGATACCGATGGCTTCGCCGTATTCACGGAGGATCTCATCTTTCATGGGATCGATCAGCACGCAGCCGACCGCCGCACGACCGGGATTGCCACGCGAGCCGCCGTCGGTATAGAGGTGGAGCGTGCCGCCAACAGCTAAAGGCTGCTGTTCTCCGGGGATGCCTTTCTCCAGTTCTTTCGTCACCGCATCGGCAACGAACCGTTCCCTATCCTTGGCTTTCGGGAAGATCGTCTGGAGTTTGCGTTCGAGGGAGGCGGGGAGGCGGGTCATGGGCGGAA
>CAINWJ010000144.1 GCA_903854455.1 Candidatus Peribacteria bacterium
CATCGACGCCGCCACCCTCGAGCGGATCAAGAAGGAGCACGCCGAGCGTGAGCAGTCCAAGAAAGACGGCTCGAAGCCTGCGAAGACAGAGGAAGAGAAAAAGGATTAGTCGGGTCGACCACTCCACAATTTTTCAATGTCTCCTCTCGCAATCATCTTCGACATGGACGGTGTCCTCTCCGATACGGAGCGGTTCCATGCTGCAGCGGAATCCGATGTGCTGAAACGTCACGGTATCCTCTGCAGTGGTGAAGAACTATCGAAGAAGTTCGCGGGTGTGCCCGAAACCGCCATCTGGCCGAAGATATTCGCCGAATCCGGGAAGCAGATGCCACTGCTCGAAATATTGATCGATGAGAAATTTGAAGTGTTCAAGTCAATGGTCTCGGAGGGAATCGCTGAAATGCCGGGGGTCCGAACATTGATCAATCAACTCAAGGATCACAACATCCCGATCGCCGTCGCTTCCAGTGCAGAGCCACAGTACATCGAGTTTGTACTCACAAGCCTCGCACTCAAACCGTTGTTCAATGCCATCACGGCGGCAGCGGAAGTGAAGCACGGCAAGCCATCTCCGGACATCTTCCTGCTCGCGGCGAAGAAGCTGGGCGTCGATCCAGCTCATTGCATCGTCATCGAAGACGCCAGGAGCGGCACGCTGGCTGCCAAAGCGGCGGGAATGAAGTGCATCGGGCTTCAGTACCCCGGAAATCAGCAGGATCTGTCTGCGGCAACGAGGATTGTGGAGTCACTCGAAGAGGTCGATGTGGAGATGCTGAAGCGTATAGGCGAATAAGCGTTAGGCGTATAGGCGAGAGTACGATCACGCCTATTCGCTTATTCGAATAACGCTTACACGTTCAACTTCTTCTCACTCAAAAAATGTAGATGCAACATAAACACCTCCTGTCCCCCACTCTTCCCGACGTGGAACATCAGCTTGTAACCGTCAATCCCCTGCTCCTTCGCAAATGTCTGCGCCTTGCGAATCAATAATCCCGGCACGTGTGCCGTCGCATCGGTAAGATCGGCAATGGACGGAACGAAGTCAGCATCCTTCTTAGCAATGAACAGAAGGTGCGTCGCTGCCTTGGGATGAATATCCTTGAACGCCATCACCTCATCATCTTCGAAGACGACGGTAGCGGGAATCTCGTGACGGAGAATTTTGTGGAAGATGGTGGGCATGAGAGAGGAGAACGAACATCAGGATGATAAAGGGAGAACACGAGAAAGGTAAGGTACGTAAGGTAAGTAAGGTACGTAAAGTACGTTTTTTGTTAATCTGTAGCCAAGATCACCTACATTACCTACTGTACCTACATTACTTACCTTACCTCCTCGTATTGACTTTTCCGCTAAAATAAGAGAAAATGTACTCATCATGGATCTCTCGGCAAAACATGCTGAAGGACGGAGCCTGACGATCTCAGGAGGGACGGACACACAGACAGCGACCGTTGTCTTCCAGCCGCCGCGCTTGAGTCAGATCGTGGAGATCGTCGATGTCATGGGAAACGTCGTGGAAAGCATCCGCGAGGAGAACGCACGCGATCTGCCGACCACCACCCGCACCACTGCAGCAGCCGGTGGAACACAGACTGCAACAGTTTCGGCACGCGATGCAGCCATTGCCGCAGCACCGCCGATACCGATCATGCAGAAAAAGCTGGTGAAGCACTTGAGGAAAGAAGTGCGGATCATCGAACGGGAAGCCAGAAAAATTTCCCGGTCGCGCGCACGTGGATCGGCGTACCTGCTCTCCATCCTCTACAGGAAGATCCGACGTTTGAGTTCGCTCATAGGAGAAATCCTCCGCGCGTCGGCAGAGGTCATCAAGCGGTTCTACATTGCCGTGTTCATCGACCACCAGCCGCTGGTTGTGCGAGGGGGGACGCTTGCTCCATCTGATGAATGACGTCTGTCACGATGGTTGAGATGAGCGGAGGCCAGGCAACGGAGCGGAGAAACCACAGCACGAACGGTGCGACGATGGCTGCGGCAGCGATGATACCCATGCCGTAAGCTACGCCTTTCGCAAACGAGATAGCGGTGACTTTCACCGGATGATTCGACCACTGCTCTTTGGAGTGCACCTCGCGGAGGAATGTATGGATCTCGTGGAGTTCGGTGACCAACTGTTGCGATGTATCAGCCATAGAGTGTGGTTAGAGAATACCGGAATCGTGCTGAGGCATCAGCGGCATACCGGTGAGGGAATTCAAACCGACGGATGCTCCGTCGAGGGGTAAGAGACCGGCAAGTTCCTTGGTCGACGGCAGTTTCTTTGGATCAATACCGCGACCTTTCCAAAGCAATCGGAGTGAGTCTAAGTACTCGGCATCATTCCTGAGCTTCGTGAGGAACGGCTCAGCCGTCACGACGAACCGGGTGTGAGGCAGGCGCTCTCTGAGGGCATAGAGGAATGCAACGAGTGCCTCTTCACCGCCAGCGAGACGATAGGCGAACTGATCCTCGATTGTATTGGCGATGTCCTCCGCATCCAGACCGACAAGTGTCGTGAGCTGCTCAGACGGACCGGACGGCAGGTAATGCCGCACTCCGATGCGACGGAGCGTGCAGGGAACAGACAGATCGGCGATCAGATCGGCGACCTGAGTAGCGAGTCCGCCCTCGGTGTTGTGATCCTCCGCGACGATCAGGTGACCGGTTTCGATGGCTGCCTGCAGCACGGCGGAAGCATCCAAGGGACGGATGCATGCCATGTTGAGGACGCGGATCGATCGCTTGCTGTTCGCCGCAAGCAAATCCGCCGCCTTCACCGCCTCGTGCAGTGCGGAACCGTAGGAGAGAATCGTCGCATCATCCCGGCTGTCACCTGCTCCGCGAACCATCGACGCGCGACCGTCGAAGACGTAATCGGAACCATAGAACGCTTTGCCTTCGGCAGTCAGAAGTTGTGGAGAGCCGGTGCGAGCGGAGAAAACGTAGACGCTCTCGGTACCAGTAGCGATCATCTGCATGGCACGCTCCGCCATGGCACCTGCCTGATTGCAGTCACCGATCACCCAGACCTGCGTATGGTCGAAGGGAATATTCACGTAGTTGCGCTCCTGGTGCGTCTCACCATCCTCACCGACACTCAGACCGGCATGCGTGCAGTCGTGGAGAACGCCGAGCGGGATATGACCGGTATTGATATCGATCAAACGGGCATTGGCGCGCGCCTCATTCATCCCGAAGGCGGCGAACGTGTACGTCACCGGGAGCAATCCTGCCTGTCGCATGCCCGCCGCCATCATGTACATGTTCGCTTCCGCGACACCGACGTTGATCACGCGATCCGGAAATACTTTCTCAACTGCGCTGAATCCACCGGAACCTGCGAGGTCGGCATGAAGGACGACGATTCTCGAATCACCCGCCATGAGAGCCTTGAGATGCACGGCACCGAAATCCGTCCGTGCAGCACCCGGTTCGGTCTTGAGAGCGCGCTTATAGGCAGACGGAAGCGCGAAGGGCAACACGGCACTGGTGCGCTTGGCACGCGCAGCATCGAACCGCTTCTTGTGCTTGGCTCTGACCGGCTCGAATGCCTTCGTCAGATCCGCGAGCGAAGGAAGTTTGAGGGAATCGAGTGCCGCTTTGGCTTCGTCCCCGCTCAAGGGCGATCCGTGGAAGTTCTTCTTGCCGGTATTCGATCCCTGCTCCATCAGCGGAACGCCATCGCCCATCGTCGTGTAGTAGCAGACGAAAACCGGACTCCCCTTCCCCGCTTGCAAGTCAGCCAGATCAAGCGCTGCACGCACCTGACTCAGATCGTTACCGTTCTGCACCTCGATCACCGTCCAACCCATCACCGTTGCCATCGTCGGAAGGTCGGTACCCATGATTGCAGACGGGACACCGGCGAGCTGAATATCATTCCAGTCACCGTGAACGACCAGATTGTCGAGACCAAGGAGTGGTGCCAGACGAAACGCTTCCGCAACCTGCCCCTCCTGACTGTCACCGTCGGCGAGCAGGACATCGACCAATCCGGGCTTCTTCAAATACTTCTTACCGAATGCGACGCCGAGGGCATTCGAAACACCTTTGCCGAGCGGACCCGTGCCGAAGGGAATATCACCGACTCCCGCCTCCACGTGTCCCGGCAGCCCGCCGATGGTCCGGAACGTATCCATGATCGCCTGCGGGGAAGCCAAGCGCTGATCATTCCCGTCACGCCCGAAGAACCACTGGAGTGGAAATCCGAGGAGCGAGAGATGTCCCGGGCTGAAGCGCAGTGACTCATCCTTCGCGGGATCGCGACGTCGTGTGACTTCGTAGCCACATGTGAATGCTGAGAGTGGCCCACCGGGATGCCCGGACTTGTGCTTGATAGGCGCCTCGATGCACAGCCGCATCATGATCTTGTGGGCGGTGTCATAGGCTTCCGCCTCATCATTCGACAGCTTTTTCGCATCCTGCGGACCTATCCAGAACCGCTCCCCTATCTTCTTCTTCGCAGCGATCCGCTGGAGAGACATGGGAACTTCGGAAACATTCTTACCGACAAATTGCCGGAAATCTGGGTAGGTGGACATAGACGAAGTGTAGGGATGGAGGAAGTGAGGGACAAGGCTGAGAAAGGAAACCAACGATTCCAAGGAAACCAAAG
>CAINWJ010000145.1 GCA_903854455.1 Candidatus Peribacteria bacterium
CGAATCCCTGGAGGAGCCAACGAGGAGACACGGTGCCGGGCTGGAGGAGTTGGCGCGCCGGCGTTTTGGCTCCACCTTTTTCGCCGGAAAAAGGTGGAAGAGAAAATTCGAAATACATCATATGATTTCATGTGAATTCAGTGCTCCCGCCAAATATTTCTGATTCCTGATTCCACCCCACTCAATACGACAGAAAAAACAAGCCGGATGACGGGAAAATCCTGAGCATTTTTGTTACCATCGTCCGTGATGATCTACGCACTGACCGGCACCATCGCCAAGCTCGATCTCCCGCACATCACCATCGATGTGTCAGGCGTGAGTTACCTCGTAACCGTCCCCTATCCACTCTGGGACGCGCTCAATCAGGGAGCCAAGGCGACGGTGATGATCTACTCATACATCCGGGAAGACCGGTTCGATCTCTTCGGATTCGCAGACAAGGATGAACGAAGTCTCTTCGCCGGTCTTCTCTCGCTCACCGGCATCGGACCCAAGATCGCGCTCGAACTTTGCTCCATCCAACGCCATCTGCTCATGACCGCTGTGGAAGAAGGTGACGTTGCCACACTCACGAGTATCAAGGGCATCGGGAGAAAGACTGCCGAGAAGCTATTAGTCGACCTCAAGTCGTTGGTCGAGAAACATCCGGAGTGGCAGCGGGCAGAGAAAAGCACAGGCAAGAAACCGGCACCCATGGATGCCGATGCCATCGCGGCACTGACGTCACTCGGTTACGACCAATCGACCGTCGTGGAAGCGCTCAAGAAAATTCCTGCGAGTGCCAAGACATCCGAAGAACGGGTATCCGCCGCTCTGCGTGCTCTTTAATATCGCCGGGACGCCGCGTCCCGGCTGCGAAAAACAAGGAAAATAGCATCCCGATTGCGATAGAAAAAGGTATAGTGTTCATCCTCTGGTTCTTCTGCTTCCTCTGACTCCTCTGGTTCCTCCCTGCTTATGCTCTCCCTCGATATCAAAGGCACGCTCGCGAAAGTGATCACCCCGAGCCTCGGCATTCCCGATCAGGAATTTAGCGGGGTTCGATCATCCGTCCGACGACATACGGAGGAGTGGCTCAGGGAACGAGAGAAAGGAATGCATGCCTGGTCCATGAATCCGTACGACAAGGAGATGATCCGTGAGGTGCAGCACCTCCTCACGCGAGTGCGTGCGGAAGGAATCCAGACCATCGTCTGGGTAGGCATCGGCGGATCGGGGCTGGGTCCCAAGGTGATACAGGAAGTATTCGAGACACCGAAGACTCCGGAGTTCCTGGTGATCGATACCATCGATCCGGCAACCCTCGGCATGCAGCTGGATCTGGTCGATTGGCGCACTGCACTGCTCGTTGTCGTGAGTAAGTCCGGCAGCACATTGGAAACGATGTCGGCGTTCTTCGCGTGTCTGCAGCGGCTCAAGGAAGCAGTGAAATCTCGTCCGCTCCAGCGGGTCGTTGCCATCACGGATCCCGAGGGTGGTCCGCTCCGTGCCTTCGCGAGCGAGAACCGCATCCCGAGTCTCGTGATCCCGCAGGGAGTCGGCGGCCGCTTCTCCATCTTCTCACCCGTCGGGCTCTTCGCACTGGGGCTGCTCCAGGGAGACATCAACCAGTTCGTCCGCGGAGCCAAGGAGATGGATACGTTCTGTCAGGAAACCATGCTTCAGAAGAACCCGGCAGCAACACTCGCGGCAGTGCAATATCTGCTCGATACGAGGCGCGGCTACCCCATCCGCATCATCATGCCCTACAGCGATCGTCTGCAATCGCTCGCGCGCTGGGAGCAGCAGCTCATCGCGGAGAGTCTCGGCAAATCCGAAGGCTTCAGTCCCCTCCCCGTCGCCGCCATCGGCACACAAGATCAGCATTCGCTCCTGCAGCAATGGATGGCAGGACCCAGGAAATCCTGGCACCTGTTCATCCGTGAACTGGAGAAGCCGCGTCTGGAAGTCCCGAAGGACATCCCGCCCGCATTCTCCTACCTCGGTGGCAAGACGTTCGGTCAGCTACTCGACGCCTGCTACGAAGGCACCAGTCAGGCACTCACCTCCGCCAAACGTCCGCATGCGACCATCTCACTCCAGCGGCTGGATGAGTATCACTTGGGACAGCTCTTCTTCCTGTTCATGACTGAAGTGGTGTACCTAGGCAAGCTCTACCGCATCGACATGTACGGTCAGCCGGCGGTGGAGATCGGCAAGCAGATCACGAAGGGGATATTGTCGAAGGGATACGCCGGAGCGATCAGCTAACAGCGATCAGCGATCAGAATTGTCTCTCGTGCTGAACGCTGACCGCTCATCGCTGGTCGCTCTCCTCTGGAATGAGGTATACTTCTCCCACTTTCATTCCTACCATCCTCCCACATGGCTACCCCTCTCTCCGACGCAGAGTTCCAGGCAAAAGTCATCAAGTCCCCTATCCCGGTCCTCGTTGACTTCTGGGCTCCGTGGTGCGGCCCGTGCAAAGCGATGCTGCCGGTGATCGATGAAATTACGAAGAAGTACGAAGGCAAAGTCGCCGTGTACAAG
>CAINWJ010000146.1 GCA_903854455.1 Candidatus Peribacteria bacterium
CGCGCCAGGGGGGTGAAGGGGAAGGCACTGTTGCGCCGTCGCGGCGCGTCGACGAGATGGCTCCGAATCCTTGGAGGAGCCAGCGAGGAGATACAGTGCCGTTCTGGAGGTGTTGGCGCGCCGGCGTTTTGCCTGCCGGCCGTAGCCTTGGCGAAGGCTGGGCTCCACCTTTTTCGCCGGGAAAAGGTGGAAGAAACTTCGTTCCCGCATCTTCAAACTTTAGAGCAATCGACTTTCTTCGAACCTTTTGGCATTGATCCTCACTCACTGCTCGCCCACCCTCACGCAATATACCTCCTCTTCCCCTGCTCCTTCTTCTCAATACTCCGCGGTGCAGAAATCCCCGCATACCGCCACGCCATCTCGAAAATCTGCCGCTGGGTCTCGGCAACCTCCTTACTCTCGATGATCACGCCGAACATGTCCGCAACACTGCGGGATGCTGCACCAAAGGAGCAGATGGCGACCTTGTGATCGTAGATGTTGATCTCGTTACGGAAATCGAACGCCTCGGCAGGCACCAGCCGGATCTCACGCAGCTTCTCACGATCCTCGCCATGGACACGACGACCCGCCTCGTCATCCGGCGCGATCCCGCGCAGACGAATGCCGCGCTTCACGCGCTGATTCACGTACTCCTCGTCATAGTCCGGCCAGAAGCGGCGGACGACCGCCGAGTTGGCGAAGTTTAAGAGCTCTCCCTGCGCGGTCAGTGTGTCATCGTACACATGACGCACTCCCTCCCAGCCTTCGAAATACCGGACGTGAGGCTTGCGGTAGGTCGATCCCTGCATCGAGCGCAGTTCGGGCAGCGCGCGCTCCAGCGCCTCAGCATTCTTGCGAGCTTCCAGCGCAACGTACTCCGGCGATACCGGCGTGTAGCATCGCCCTCGACTCTTCGGCACTGCCGTGAAGTATCCTCGCTGCACCAGATCCTCGAGCAAGTTGTAGCACGTGATCCGGTTGATGCCGGTCGCCTTGGCATACGCCGATGCCGGAGAAGCGCCGAGCTGCAATCCTGCGATGTACAGCTGAGACTCTTTCGCATCGAGTCCGATGGACTGGAGGATGTGGAGGATGTTCTGCACCATGACGCAGCGAGTGTAGCAAGATGTAATCTGAATGAACAACAGAAATTTATTGCCGAAGATGTTCTCTGGCTGTTCATCCAGAGAACATCTATTACAAGCGAGAATAACAAGATTCTGTTCTGTTGTTGATTTTCCCGACAAATAAAATTTCTTGTTCGAAACCGCCTTGAATCGTTCATCCGACAATCGTACAAGCCATGCATCTTCTCCCCCACCCTTCCATGCCCGCTATGACCGCTAAAGATGTCCTGGCTCTCGCGAAGAGCAGAAAGTGTACGGTCCTCGACCTCACGTTCGTCGACGTCCCCGGCACACTCCATCACACCAGCAAGCCCATTCATGAACTGCCGGACGTGCTGGAGAACGGCGCCGGCTTCGACGGATCCTCTATCCGCGGTTTCCAGCAGATCCATGAATCGGACATGCTGCTGATCCCGGATCCGACCACCGCGTACATCGACCCGTTCATGGCGGAACCGACCATTTCACTCCTCTGCGACGTGCGTGAACCGCAGAAGAAGGATTTGTACGAGCGGAGTCCGCGGACGATTGCGAGGAATGTCGTCGCGTACCTCAAGAAAACCGGGATCGCGGATACCGCATTCTTCGGTCCGGAAGCGGAGTTCTTCATCTTCGATCACGTGAGTTACGAAGTGGGAACGGGGAACGCGCACTATCATGTCGACAGCGAGGAAGCGACGTGGAACTCCGGGGCACGGAGCGGTGACAAGCCGAACCTGGGCTACACCATCCGCCACAAAGAAGGGTACTTCCCTGCTTCCCCCTTTGATAAAGGACAGGACATCCGCGCCGCGATGGTGATGGAGATGGAGAAGGCGGGCATCGAGATCGAGACGTTCCACCACGAAGTTGCCACCGGCGGACAGGCGGAGATCGATATCAAGTTCGACTCGCTGCCGGTCATCGCGGACAAACTGATGCGCTACAAATACATCACACGCAACGTCGCCAAGCGGTACGGCAAGAGTGTCACGTTCATGCCGAAGCCGATCTTCGGAGACAACGGCTCTGGAATGCACACGCACCAGAGTCTCTGGAAGGCGGGCAAGCCGCTCTTCGCGGGCAATGAGTATGCGGGGCTCAGCAAGATGGCGATGTACTACATGGGTGGACTGCTCAAGCACGCACAAGCGCTTTGCGCCATCTGCAACCCGACGACCAACAGCTACCGCAGACTGGTTCCGGGCTTCGAGGCACC
>CAINWJ010000147.1 GCA_903854455.1 Candidatus Peribacteria bacterium
ACCAACGAAAATACTAACGGTCTTCTCCGCCAGTACTTCCCGAAAGGTACAGACTTCACCGCGGTGACGACGAAGCAATTGCGTCTAATTTGAAGAACGATTAAATGGCAGACCACGGAAAACGTTACAATGGCGTACGCCTCATGAAGCTTTTACTTCCTGTCTGCGTGTTGCACTTAGAAGTTGAATCCACCCGCGCACAAAGAAATGGCAAAAGAGAGCCTCAATCGTCCAGGCAATGCACTAAAACAGCTGAGAATCAGCAAGCAAAATCGAAAGTCATCAATTCAAACTTTCTGTAGCCTACTATCATGTGCTCCAAAGAGCACCGCGTGTAGGAAACCCGCTCCCAATTCAAAAAATAATGACAATGCTTTGTGCGAGGAAAAGCCTTCGCGTAAGCTGTCCCCATGAAAATCTCCTATCACTGGCTCTCCGACTTCATTGATTGGAAAGTTTCGGATCCACAAATCATCGCCGATCGCCTCACCCGGGCAACGGGCGAAGTGGAAGACATCCTGATCCAGGGTGCCGGACTCCAGAATGTGGTCGTGGGGAAAATTCTGACCATCAAGAAGCACCCGAACGCCGACAAACTCTCGGTCTGCACCGTCGAGACTGAGCAGGGGGTGAAGAACGTGGTGTGCGGTGGGACAAATCTGGATTTGAATATCCTGATCCCATTCGCGCACGTCGGTGCTGAGCTCACCAGTGCTGCGAAAGGTGGCGCTCCGGTGACGATCAGCAAAGTGACGATTCGTGGCGTCGAGAGTGAAGGGATGATCTGTGCCGCCGAGGAAGTGGGGCTGGCGGAAGAATTCCCGCCAAAACCCGAGGACGGCAACCGACCGATTCTCGATCTCACAGGACTCGATCTGAAAGTCGGTACACCGCTCAGCGAAGCGCTGGGATTGAATGATGTCGTCTTCCACATCGACAACCACGCCATCACGCACCGACCGGATCTCTTCTCCCAGATCGGATTTGCACGCGAGTGCGTGGCGCTTGGACTGGGGAAGTGGAAGAAGCAACCGAAGCAGCCGACGATCAAGTTCCCCACGACTGCCCCGAGCTTCACGCTCAAGAACGATGTGCAGGATCTCGTGCCGGGTTACCGCAGCTGTGTGCTGAACATGGATGGCACGACACCGACACCCAACTGGATGAAGCGTCGTCTGCAGGCGACCGGTTGGCGATCCATCAACCTCGTCGTCGACATCACGAACTACGTGCTGATGGAGGTGGGCATGCCGCTCCACGCGTTCGATATCGACGACTTCAAAGGAACACTCCACATCCGCAAAGCGGTGAAGGGTGAACAGATCACAACCCTCGATGAAACGACGCGCCCACTGCCCGATGGCGCCGTCGTGATCAGCGACGATGCAGGCATCTTCGATCTCTTCGGTGTGATGGGGGGACTCCGGACATCCAACAAGCCGACGACGAAGCGGATCTTCCTGCAGGCAGGCGTCATCCAGCCAACCTCCGTTCGCAGGACGATGCTCGCCATGGCACACCGGACGGAAGCCTCCACCGTGTACGAGAAAGGTGTCGCCCTCGCCACGGCGGAGCAGGGGCTTAAGCGCGCCATCGAGCTCTTTACAACGCTCAATCCTCAGTGCCGGGTTGCGTCGAAACCCATCCAGTGGGGAACGGTGAAGGCACTCAAACCGGTGACATTTGCAACCGAAACGGTGTCGCAGAAAACCGGAACGACCATTGCACCGGCACAGGCGAAGAAGATCCTCACCGATCTCGGCTACAAGGTCGCGATCAAGGGCAAAGCAATGTCGGTCACTCCACCTCTGTGGCGGCCGGATACGAAGATCGCGGAAGACGTCGTCGAAGAAGTGGCACGCATCCACGGCTACGACAAGGTGCTGCCGGTCATGCCGGACGCGTCGACAGTCCCGCCGCCGCGCGATCAGCGTCTTCATGAGATCCGTGATGCGCTCAAAGAATCGGGCTATGTGGAGATGGTGCATCTGGCGCTGATGTCACCGGAATTGCTGAAGAAGATGGGGGTGGGACAGCACGCGGTCTCCATCGAAAATCCTCTCGGGGAAGAACTGTCGATCCTCCGTCCGTGTTTGCTGCCAAACCTGCTGCTCACGACAGCGCGGGAACTCAAGTCCTACGAAGGATCCTGCCTCAAGACATTCGAACTCGGTCACGCATTCGAAGCCGGCAAAGAATGGAATGAGCTCTGCATGCTGGTAGCCGCACGCGAGGAAACGACGCTCAAGAACGATCCGTTCCTGATCCTGAAAGCCGACATTCTTCGCTCACTCGAAGCCGCGGGGCACACGGCAACGGTCAAACCGACGGAAGCTATTCACACACTGGGGCATCCGGGACGCAGTGCGGAAGTGATCGTGCAGGGGAAGCGCATCGGTCTGCTCTTCGAAGTGCATCCGCGCATCCGCGACATAGCCTCACTGCCCTTCCGTGCAGCGGCACTGGTCGCCGAAATCGAAATGCTCAAGGCAATGCCGTCCGAGACGAAACTGGCAACTCCTCTTCCCGCATTCCCGGCAGTCGAGCTGGATGAGACACTGCCGATCGGCGCCAGTCCTCACGGTCCCATGATCGATCGGATCCGTGGCATGAGTCCGCTGCTTCGGAGCATCCGTGTCGTCGACCTCTACACCAAAGGTCCCGATATCCGCACCATTACACTCCGATTCACGTACCGCAGCGATGACCGGACATTGACGCAGCAGGAGGTGGAAAAAATCCATGTCGGCATTCTCGCGGAATTGAAAAAGTGTTAATTGTTTTGCCCTGCGTTTCCCGTTGTTTTCCGTAGCTGCGACATCGTGTCGCAGGTGGTCATGACAATCTACCGCAATCTCCGTGGCACGATGCCACGGCTGCGGATAGTATTTGTAGCATCATGAAGATTTACACCAAGACTGGCGACTCAGGCTCCACCAGCCTCATGGGCGGCAAACGCGTGTCCAAAGCTGATCTCCGGTTTCACGCCATCGGAACAATCGATGAGCTGAATGCCTGCCTCGGCGTTGTGCTCGCGCAGGCATCGTTGCCGGATGATCTGAAGCATCAGCTGATCGACATCCAGCACCTCCTCTTCCGCGTCGGCGCGGATCTGGCTCTGCCGCTTGGAGGCAAAGCTTCGATTGACCGGATCGATGCGGACAGCGCGAAGAAGCTGGAAGATTGGATCGATCAAATGGAATCATCACTCCCTCCCCTCACGCAATTCATCCTCCCCGGCGGTTCTCCCTCAGGCGCACTCCTTCATCAAGCCAGAACGATCTGCCGTCGCGCGGAACGCTGGATCGTCGCACTGGGAGAGCAGAATCAATTGACTGCGGCGATGCTCGGGGCGATCAATCGGCTGAGTGATTACTTGTTCGTGGCGGCGAGGTATGTGAATCTGAAGAATGGATCATCGGAAGTCACGGCGAAGCTTCGGTAAGAAATCTTGAATGACTGTTGAGACGCGGGAAGCATCGCGCTCCTATTCAATATTCTTATTATGTAGGGGAGCGCAATGCTTTGCGCGTAGGAAGTAGACAGTCATCGCACCAGCATCATCTATTCGATCGATGGAAAAATTTCTGAGAAGCATCCGCTCAAATGCATCCCGATCGACTGTCGCATGCGGTCGACCAAGATAGGCTTCCAGTTTCCGCATAATAACGACATCCGGATGCTTGAGATTCGGCAGATCCAGAACGACGCGAGCCTTTGGCTTCAGAACGCGATGCAATTCCTTGAGAGCTCGCCTGCAGTAAGACAAATTCCAATACTCCAGTACCCCAATCACCGCGGCGATATCGAAGAATCCATCATCGAACGGCATCGTCGCCATGTCCGCAACTTCCAGCCCGCCAATGCGGATGCCACGACTCTTCGCAACGTTTCGCATCGCTTTGACGAGAGCGGAACTGATATCTACTCCGTAGTATGTCGATGCCCAGCGACCATGATCATAATTGAACAAATCCGCACTGCTGCCGACATCGAGAAACCTCATCCCTTTCCTCGGCTGGAGAAAGAACCGAATAGCCCGCCTTCCGTCGTTGCCTGAGCTCATCTTCAGAAACTGTTTGACCGCGGCTGAATCGCGAAACCTGGCAGGAACCTTGTCCATCGGATCAATGTCATTGAAATATTCCTCCACCGTCAGATCGTAAGCCTTTGCTATCTTCTTCAGGCGACTCTGGACGCTTCTCTCCATCACCCCAGATCCGGAAACGAATACGCGAAATTGAGCCAGCAGAAGAGTATGAAGAGGATCGCGAGTGGCACGAAAATACTCACTGCAAGCACCGTGGATGATTTCTCACGAGTCAAACTGCCGTACAAACTCGCTCCACCGTAGAGCAGACCGACGAAGATGAGCGGGAGATCGATGACCGGTAGCAATCCTCCTGCAATGCCGCGGCGGGACAGAACGATCAGCACGAGCGTGATGACACCGA
Source organism: Candidatus Peribacteria bacterium (assembly GCA_903854455.1). Taxonomy (GTDB): domain Bacteria; phylum Patescibacteriota; class Gracilibacteria; order Peribacterales; family Peribacteraceae; genus CAINWJ01. Next base: position 4,455 of record CAINWJ010000147.1, read on the forward strand.
GGAAGTAGAAGAGGAAGCCGGAGGCGCGACGCAAAGAATCCATCAATCGGAAGTATAGGAGGATATAGGCACAGATGAAAAAGTATTTAGTATCCAGTATTCAGTATTCAGCAAAAAATACTTTCCCGCATACTTCATACAGGATACTAGATACTGCATACTCACTTCCTCACTTCAATCTCTTCTGCACCGTCAGCCTCTTCCTGCCCTGCGCCCTGCGACGCTTGAGGACACGCTGCCCTGTTTTCGTGGATGTCCTGGAGAGGAATCCGTGTACCCTGAGACGCCGGCGCCATTTGATTTTGCTAAGCATTGCTGCGGGAGGGTACAGAAGAAGCTATTGGAGCGTCAAGCAGAAGAAACCGGACAGGGGGGATCGGACAAAATGTAGAATTGAGAATGTAGAATGTAGAATTTCACGTTTTCACATGCTTTTAATTACAACTATCATTTTACATTCTACATGGTTCGGCTACGCTCACCAGGAGTTTTACATTCTACATTTCGTCTATGTTCTCCCTCTCCCGCCTCACGTCCGGCCTCCCCGTCCTCACCGCACCGACTGACGGCACGGCAGCAGTGACTGTCCTCGTCTTCGCCGGAGCCGGCAGCCGGTACGAAGTGGAGAAAACCCGCGGCATCAGCCACTTCCTGGAACACATGTTCTTCAAGGGCGGCAAGAAGTACAAGACCGCAGCTGATGTGAGTATGACCATCGACGCTATCGGCGGCGACTTCAATGCGTTCACCGGCAAAGAATATGCGGGATACTACGTCAAAGTCGCGGCAGAACATGCGGAGCTGGCATGTGACGTGCTTTCCGACATGTTACTCAACGCCCGGTTCCCGGATGAAGAGATCGAGAAGGAGCGCGGCGTGATCATCGAGGAATACCGCATGTACCAGGACACACCCATGTACCAGGCTGGCTGGGACTTCGAGACCTTAGTCTACGGCGATCAGCCGCTGGGATGGGACACGATCGGCACTGAAGCGGTGATCCGGTCGGTAAAACAGGGTGATTTCCAGAAACACAAGCAGGCACTCTATACACCGGACAACTTGGTCGCGACGTTCGCCGGGAAGATCGATCCGAGTCTGGCGGAGAAGCTTGCTGAGAAATACTTCGGTGGGATCGGTGGCAAGAAGGAAGGCGCCTTCGCCAAGATCAAGCCGCACACCGGCAAGCGTGTGTCGCTGACCACCAAGCAAACCGAGCAGGCGCACTTGGTCCTCGGCGTCGAAGGTGTATCGGCACTCAGCGATGACCACTTCGCACAGAAAATCCTCGCCGTGATCCTTGGTGGCTCCATGAGTTCCCGCATGTTCCTCCGTATCCGCGAGGCGCGTGGTCTCTGCTACTACATCTCCACCACGACCGACAATTACCTGGATACCGGCTTGATGTCGACCCGCGCCGGCGTCGATCAATCAAGACTCCACGAAGCCATCACCGCCATCCGTCACGAGTACGAACTCGCGGCCTCAGACGGCATCACCAAGCAGGAGCTCCGCCGTGCGAAGGATTTCCTGAAGGGCAAGATCACGCTGTCGATGGAGGACTCCGAAGAGCGTGCGCACTTCTTCGGCAAGCAGCAGCTCCTGTATCCCGAAGTTCGCGATCTCAAGGAATACTTCGAAAAGATTGAAAACGTCTCCGTCGAGCAGATCAACAGATTGGCGGCGAAGCTGCTCAGGAAAGAGAACCTCCGCTTGGTAGTAATTGGCAAAGAGAAAGAGGAAGGGAAGCTGGAAGAGCTGATCGTCGGAGGAAATTGAAGATGTTGAGAGGAATTGAGAATGTAGAATGTAAAATGTAGAATGAAAGCAGTTAAATCAGAAAATGAGCTGAATCTGGAAGTAAATAATAATTTTACATTATACATTTTA
>CAINWJ010000148.1 GCA_903854455.1 Candidatus Peribacteria bacterium
CAAAACGCCGGCGCGCCAACTCCTCCAGAACGGCACTGTGTCTCCTCGCTGGCTCCTCCAAGGATTCGGAGCCATCTCGTCGACGCGCTGCGGCGCAACAGTGCCTTCCCCTTCACCCTCCTGGCGCGCCATCCTGCCGACTCTGTCATTCAGAAAATAGCTGGAAACGATTTCCACACCTTACCTTTTGGTTATGATCCCTTGTATGACCAGGCGGCATTCAGCAGGTCGTCAGCCATTGACAAGATAATACAAAAGTAGTTTAATGCCCGACTTTGTTTCTTGCTACCTGGGTAGCAGGCTGATTCAGCACGTCGATCATGATAACTGTAAGATCGCATACACCATTTCCGTTCTCCCTTACGCTGCACACCGTGCCCCAATCCCCAGATCACAGTGCGGACAAGCTCTCTGACAACGAGCTGGCTCTGCGGGCACGCAGCGACATCTGCTATTTCACGCCTCTTTTTGATCGTCACTTCAAGCCTGTGTACCGCTACTTCTACGCCCGCCTCCGGCACAGAGAGGATGCTGAAGATCTCACATCAGAGACCTTCATGAAGATCACGCAGGGATTGAGTTCCTATAGCGAGCGGGGTATCCCATTCTCAGTCTGGATGTACAGGATCGCACATAACATCCTCATCGATTTCTACCGACGTTCCAAAGGACGAGTGGCGGAATCTCTGGAGGAGATTGACCCGTCGCGTGAGCCCAGCTGCGATTTCGACATGGCTGCCATCGATCGGAGCGTGCTTTCGGATAAGCTCTGGGAAACGATGAAAGTGTTGCCGGAGCGGCAGCAGGAGATCTGGGTGCTCAAGCTGAATAGCGACCTACCGCACAAAGACATCGCGTCGATCCTCGGTATCACGGAGAATCAGGTCAATGTGTACGTTTCCAGATCTATGAAAACGCTCAAGAAGTATCTTTCCTGCCTCGCACCCACAGTATGAAGCGCAAGCCCATCCATCTGTCGGCAAAGGAGCAGGCACTCATGGAGTCGCTGCTCAAGCGGCAGATGACTGCAGAGAACCCACGCAAGGAGTTCCGCGATGAGCTCTACGGTCGTCTGGTGCGTTCGTATGTGCATCAGCAGTCCAAGGATGAGTCACGTGTGCGAGGTGCCACATTCTCTCTCTACGGGATGTTCCGCTTCTGGCTCGTCACGGCAGTGGTGTTGATCTGTGTCGCCGGGACAGGTTTTACGACCGCGTACGCGTACATCTCACCGGACGTCACACGTTCCAGCAATCTCTACTTCCTCAAGAGAACCGTGGAGAGCCTGGAGTTGCTCGCGTCATCTTCTCCCGAGCAGCTCAGTCGTCTCCACCTCAAGCTCGCCAACCGTCGTCTGGACGAGGCCAAGGTATTGTCAGGGCAGGGGACCGTGGATGAGGAGACGCTGCAGGAGATCGTGTCCAATACGGAGGAGGCGAGGAAACTCGCGACCACTGTGCAGGATTCAAAGCAGCAAATTGCCCTGAATACTGACATTGCAGCCGAATCACAGAAGCAGCGCACGGATCTTGTCGTACTCGTGCAGCAGCTGGAATCGGAATCTGCCGCGATGTCTTCTGTATCGTCATCGCAAGAGTCTGCAGTCACATCTTCTCCATCGTCGGTTGCCGTCGAATCAGTGACTGATTCTCCTGCTTCATCGTCATCATCAGTTTCCAGGATCGAGTCTCGTACTCAAATGGCATCATCCCAGCCGACAACCGGCGTGGCACTTCCTCCGGTCAGCGATGCTGCGACGATCGGTGCTTTGGAAAAAACGATCGCCGATATCGGCAAGGTGGAAATGAGTGCCGCCAGCACCGCCATGAAAGTGAGTGAGCAAACTGGTGTAACCGTCAGCCAGCCGCTACGACTTCCGGATCTTGCCGTCTCACTGCAGCCTGGGTTGGATGTCAGTGAGGGTGAAGCATTCTCCGTGACTGTCGTTGTCAAAAATATCGGGCAACGCGGAGCTCCAGCCACACAGTTAGCCGTTATTTGGGGCGACGGAAAGACGGAGAATCTTCCCGTATTCGCTCTCAACCGTGACGATATCGATACGAGAATCCTGACGCATACCTACCTGAGCCCCGGCACGTACATTCTGCGTGTTCAGGTGGATCCGCAGGGACTGATGTCAGAGCTCACCACCGCGAACAACCGCGCTACTGCAAGCATCCAGATCCAGGCGATTCCTCGCGACGGATGTCCCGGGAATGGCATCCGCCGGTGCAGTGGTCAGGAACTGCAGGTTTGCAAGTATGCAAATGGAGCGAAGGTTTTATCCTGGGAGCTCTCTGAAACATGCCAGAGTTCATCGGTCTGTACGGTCAACGGATGTCAATCCTCCGTTGTCTGTGGCAACGGCAAGGTGGAGGGCAGTGAAGAGTGTGATGACGGCAATACCAATAATGCTGATGGCTGTTCGAGTACGTGTAGGAAGGAAGCAGAGTCCTGCTCCGATTCCGATGGTGGCATCGCCGATTTCACCAAGGGGACAGTCCGATTGTCACTGAGCGGGATCACCCAAACCGATGCGTGTATCAGTTCTCAGAAGCTGCAGGAGTTCTATTGCGCCGGGAAGATGTACCTCAGTACGAACGTCGATTGTCAGTATGGTTGCCAGAATGGCGCTTGCTTGCCTCAGTCAGCGGTGACGCAGGTCTGTGGAAACGGGAACAAGGAGACTGGAGAGGAGTGCGATCTCGGTTCCAGCAATGGGAAAGGCTGGTGCACGGCCTCCTGCAAGATCCTCTGTCTGGATGAGGATGGCGGCAAGGTGTTCGACGTGAGGGCCGGGACCTACAGCCCAAGCTTCGGAGCCGTCGACAACTGCAAGGATTCCAAAACGCTCTACGAGTACTACTGTGAGAATGGCGTCACCACATCCATGTCGTACATCTGTCCCGGTATCTGCAATAACGGGGCGTGTGTACCGGTGATCAATCCTGCTCCTGTTTGCGGCAATGGCATCGTCGATTCCACGGAGCAGTGCGATGACGGCAACAAAATTAGTGGGGACGGATGTTCCTCCGATTGCCAGAAGGAAGTCGTTGCGCCGGTAACCTGTACCGATTCCGATGGAGGCTATGCACCGATGCAAGTCGGAACGGTGAAGGTCAATAAGGCGGGAGGACTGTCCGCTACGGATTACTGCGAAACGGCGATCAATCTCCGTGAGTACTCCTGTACCGGAGATGCATCGTTCACGAGTGTCTCTGCTTCCTGCACCAATGGCTGCAAGGACGGTGCATGTCTCGCATCACCCGTATTCGTGTGCGGCAACGGCAAAGTGGAAGGTTCCGAGCAGTGCGATGATGGAAACACGACGAGCGATGACGGTTGTACATTTGATTGCCGCATTGAAACACTCTCATGTGCCGCCATCAAAGCGCAGAGCTTTGCTTCTGTCACAAACGGTACGGTTACGGCATATGTCAATGATTACGGTTTGTATGTCTGCAAATCGGGAAATGACACTCCAGTACAGATCGAAGTGAAGTATGCGGGGGCGAATTTTCCGGTCATGGCCGGGGACAATCTCGTGTACTTCAAGTCGTACGGTATCGTTCTGTACAACGTTTCAACCAAGGTGAAGACCGAACTCGAGCCGGCATCCTCCGGATCGAATAGTCCGGTCATCGGCGGGAGGTACGTGGCCTACTTCAAGAATTATGGTATCGTTCTCTACAACATTGACACAAAGCAGAAGACGCAGGTCGAACAGCCGAACAGCGGTTGCAGCAATCCGAGGATCAGCGGCACTGTCCTGACGTATTCATGTAACAGCACACAGAAGACATACAACATCGAGGATCCCGTATGCGGTAATAGCACTCTGGAATTCGGAGAACAGTGTGACGACGGGAATACGCTCAATGGTGACGGGTGCAGCTCAACGTGCGTAAAGGAAATCAGTACAACGGTCACTCTGAATTTCACGATCGTTGATGTACTCACCGGTCTGCCGGTTGCCGGAGTGCACGATGCATACATCAACCAGCCTCAGTCAGATGCGAGTGGCAAATTAACGTTGATCGCTAATCGCGAAGGCTCGAACTGGTTACTGGAGAAGGGGTGTTACGGGTACTATCAGGTGAAAGTACAGAAGGACTATCTGGGAAAAAGTTTGGCACTCATTCTGCGACCATTTGACGGTGCCGAACGTGTGTACGAGATTTCCGGCATGAATAGCGTGGATGTGCGTTCGGTTGCCGGAGATATCGCACTCTATCCTTTCGCCCAATTCAAACTGGAGTCTCTGCAGCCTGTCACATTTACGCTTGCGTATGATTACAAGCAGCTCGTTGGCAGCTCTTCCATCAGTATGAGCACGGCGAGTACGAGTTACCTCTTCCATCCTGGCATTCCCCGCGGTTATGAAGCCCGTAATGTTCAGGTACGCAGTCAGGATGGTACTGCGCTCACATGTCCTGCTTACACTCCCTCCACATCGTATGATCCCGGACAGTGCCGTGAGGCTGTTCTGACAGTCAATGGTTCTACGTGCGCTTGGCACGAGTAATACCTTCCGGGGCAGGATTTCATAGATCGTCAGATAGACGCCCCAGCACAAGCTGGCAGCTTGCCGGAGCGTTTTATGGTTTGCTGGTGGTAGAACTTGACACAATTCAAAATATCAGTAAAATATCGCAAAACAAGTGTAAGGATTCCTTTCCGTCCTGCGTTTTACTTCATGACTTCGCCCGGTTTCCGGGCATCCTTCCCCCCCATTTCTTATGGTTCAGTCATGTAAGAGATTCGTCGCCGCCATCAGCGGTGCCGCCATCTTGTTCAGTACGTTGCCGGTTATGGCAGCATCTCCGATTTTGCCGCTGCAGGCACTGAATGCCTCGTGTTCCATCGTCTCAGCTCCTTCTGTCGTCAAGCCGGGAGCCAGTTTCGCCGTTAGGGTAAAAGTCGTGAATACAGGAAACGCCACGTGGAGCAAGAATAACTATTTCCTTTCGTACCTCCGGTCCTCTTCTTACGGCACTATTGCCCTGAGGGACAATGTGAAGTTCAATCAGAGTACTACCTTTGATTTCACCACCATCGCGCCATCAACCGGTAGCGCATTCACATTCACATCCCAGATGATGGATTCACGTGGTACGAAGTTCGGCAAGGTTTGTACCGCACAAATCACGGTGCAGTCTCCTGAGGTGAAGGTACTCACCCGGTCAGTCTTCTATAATAATTCTTCTTTCGACAGAAATACGGTCTTCATTGATGAGATTCGAGATCCTAATGCGATCGCAACGGATAAGCAGCCTCTTTTCAATGGGCAGACTGCGACGTTCGCAAACTATACGAGCTACTCCAAGGGGATCAATGGCGTGGTAATTGATGTTGCGAATCTTGCGAGCAGTACGTTGAGCATCACGTCAGACTTTACCTTCCGTGTCGGGAACGACAATTTCCCCTCCTCGTGGAAATTCCCGTCGCCTCCGACCATGATGGTCCGTCACGGTGCCGGTGTCTCCGGTTCCGACAGGATCTGGCTCATGTGGCCGGATAACGTGATCCAGAAGCAGTGGTTGCAGGTGACACTGAAGGCGAACGCTCATACTGGTCTGAAGACTGATGACGTGTTTTATTTCGGTAATGCTGTCGCCGAAATCGGGAACAGTACGTTGAATGCGTTCGTTGATGGAACTGATTTTGCCGGTTCCCGGGATAATCAGACGAAGAATTCCCAGATCACAAACAAGTTCGATTTCAATCGCGATGGGAAGGTCGATGCTGCGGACATGACTATCGCCTCGACGAATGCAACAAACTTCCTCACTGCATTGAAACTGATCACTCCGTCCGCTACTCCCCCGAGACCGCCGAGCGCAGATGTAGCACTTGTCAAGCAGGGACCGACGTCCGTCATGACCGGTACCGGATACTCGTACCGGATCGATGTGAAGAATGCCGGACCGGATATGGCGCAGAACGTGCAGGTTATGGATGCCATTCCTGCGGGTCTGCAGTACACCGGATCGTCGCTCGGCAGTGCTTGTGCTCTTTCCGGAAGCAGCACCGTCGTGTGTTCCATCGGATCCATGACGTTGAATGCCCAGCAAACCATCCTCCTCAACGTCACCGTTCCGAAGACCATGGCCTGTGGTTCCGGTGCGGATCTTAAAAACATCGCCACTGTCTCCGGCACGACGGCAGATGCAAATCTCACGAATAATTCCAACAGCTCTGCTCCGGTCGTTACGAAGGTAGCGTGCCCTGCTCGTCCGCTTGGCGATGTTACTGGTGATGGGACCGTGAGCAGCCTTGATACTGCGAAGGCGCAACGTCATGTCCTGGGTCTGGAGACCTTGCCTGCCAGCGCTCTCCCGTATGCAGATGTCGACATGAACGGCAAGATTACTATTGCAGACGCCTACTTGATTGCAGGGAGAGTCATGGGGCTGATCACGCTGCCCGCTGTGTACGGTGACGTGACCGGGAATGGCGGGCTTTCCAACATGGATACGTCGCAGATTTCCAGGTTTGCCTTGGGTCTCGAACAGCCAACGTCTCAGCAGGGGTACCTTGCCGACGTCAATGTTGATGGCAAGATTGATCAGAATGACGTTGATCTTATTTCCAAAGCGGTCGTCGGATTCATCGAGCTTCCCGTGCTTTGTGGCAACGCCAATGTTGACATTGCATGGGGCGAGCAGTGCGACGACGGCAATACGGTGAACGGTGACAGCTGTAGTGCAACCTGTCAGTTGGAACCTGCGGCTCGTGCCGCGATGCTTCTTGGATGCTCCCAGAATTCTTGCGACTTGAAGAAGGTGGTTCCCGTTATGCATGAAGTGGTGGGATCGCTCTTCCAGAGTTCTGCAACCTACGACGTCACGGGAGACGGCAAAGTGACACAGGCTGATCTGGCGATCTACGTTGGCGTGGTTGATGCGAGCAATATCAAGTGGGAATACAAAGCATTCACCATTTTGGATAAGGGTGATTTTGATCTCACACAAGCCGACGCAGACGCCGTGTTCCCGCTCATTGTAAAGGCTTTGTATACGGTGAATGCGACATACGATGTAACGGAACAGTCCGACACCATCAATCAGTTTGATATTGCTTTGTACATCAGTGTTGCTGACATGTTCGGTATTAAGCTCAATGCTCCCATCGAAAGTCATTATCACTCTGCGGACTACGATAAGAACTGGATCATCAACGGTACGGAAATGAACCGCGTACTGTCATACTGGCGCGCTGGTGCCTATTACGTGAATGCAGGTGGATCCGACGGCTATGCTGCTGGCGTTGGCAGTCATGCAGGCACACCACACTCCGCCGATACGAACGGTGACTGGGTCATCGATACTGCAGAGAAAGACTGGGTGGAGACTTTGTGGCTCTCCGCAGGATACCGTTGGGATGCCTCTCTGCAGAAGTTCATGCCGCAATCTCCCGTCTGCGGAAACAAGTTTGTAGAGGAGGTAGCCGGAGAACAGTGCGACGACGGCGGTAAAACGGGTGGTGACGGGTGCAGCGCGACGTGTCAGATAGAAGTGGTGACGACTCCTGCGAAGTTAGATATCGCAGTCAAATCAACTGTTTCCACAAATTTCGCTGTTGCCAATCAGAAGAATATTACCCTTCTCAGATTCGAGAGTCGTGCTTCCAATCATGACGTTCTACTCAACAAATTGATTTTCTCTCCTATGCAGAGTGGCGTGAATGGTGCGAACTACACATTGTGGGTGGATACCAATGCCGACGGAATTGTCGACACAATCTTGCAGAAAGGGGTTTCGGTCCAAAACAGCCAAGTGATCTTCGATAAGATCGGCGGTGACGGATACGTTGTTCCAACAAGTACGGCAATAACATTTGAGGTTCATGCGGATGTCGCTTCCAGCTTGAGTGGCAATCCCGCAATGCTCAGCCTGAAGTTCGCGACCAGCGGGTCAGGGTATGTTACTGCGGAGAATCTGTCGGATGGTGCCCCTCTGGTTGGCATCAAGACGGACGGCACGTGCACCATGACCTCCTGCCAAATTTCGGTAACGGACGTTCCGTCGACCGTCTTTACGCTCAAGAGCAGTGGTGATCTCTTCGTCACGAAGTCCACGACGCCGGTCCGTTCCCGTCAGCTTCTCGGAGGCACGCTCGGCGATGATGTTCTTCGTCTAAAGTTCCATGCCGAGTATGAAGACATTGATGTGGCTGTCCTCGTTCTATCAGCAACGGATACCAATGCATCCAGAATCGCGAACAACGTTGATCGCCTGGAACTTTACGAATTCGGAGCAACAATCCCGTTTGCCGTTGCAACGATCGGTGGATGTGGATCGAGTTCCATTCCTCCTCACTCGTTCTGTGCGCCCATGACTGCTCAGGAGTTCATCGTTCCGCAGGGAAGGGATGTGGAGATAGTCGTGCGTCCAAGAATGCGGACTGATTCCGACGGTGCGGTTTCTGGTGACATTGTGAAGTTCTTCGTCGATGCAAGCGCCGGTGTGCATGCCCGTGGTCAAGTATCATCCAATGTTCTTTCTTCAAACGATGGTGATGCCATTTCCGATGGTGAAATATTCATTGGTACGGATGTTCCTTTTCCCAGTCTGCAGATCAATGGAACGAAAAACATCGTCGTTCTTTCCAAAATTACCTCAATCACGAACGCGAGTCCGGATGCGAATGGTACCGCTATTCCGACCGGAGCCGCTCGTAATATTGGTCAATTCAAATTTTCCGCTGCCGTTGCCAATAATGGTAAATACGGTTTGAACAAGGTGTCCATCAACAGTTTGATCTTCAATGTGAATGCAACAAATGTTGATCTCGATGGTGGGAAGTTCAATCTCTTTAACAAAATGGATCCCACCATGACCGCCCCTTGTTCGGTGCAACAATCATCCGGTTCCTCTGCGCTCCTCGTCACGTGCGCCGGCCTGATCGCCTCTCTGATGCAGACGCAAATTGATCAGGGAACGAACGCCACATTCGTCCTTCAGGCAGACATTCAGAATGCGAAAGTAAATAATGGAAATACTTCGACGCTTCAGGTATCGCTTCAGAACTTCAGCGATATGAATGCTTCCTCATTCAGTCCGACCGGCAGTCACATCGATTGGCAGGACAACGATGCCGGTTCCTCGACGCCGTTCCTGTGGCTTGACTATCCCGAAATCTCTATAAGCGGAACGTCGTACGCTGGTTAGATCATCATTGTGATTATTAGTAACAAAACGCCTTCCTGTCAGCCAGGGAGGCGTTTTGCGGTTACAGAAATCTTGACTCTGAACGATCGCTGTAATACAATTGTCATACACTTACAATTCGTTCCATGCGCTCCGTTCTCAGCATCTCCATCCCACCGAAGAAATTGGCCGCGCTGAAGAAACGTGCGAAGAGCCAGGGCATGACGATCAGTGCCTACATCCTTCGTTTTGTCGATGAGGAGGAGCACATGATTTCCGAGCAGGAATTGCTTGAGGATATTCGGCAGAGCGAGAGAGATTTTGCGGCGGGGAGGTACACCGTTATCGGTCCGAATGATCGGATTGAAGACATTCTTCCGTCGAAATCATGAACGTTCGCTACATCCAACTCTCTCCGACGTTCCTGAAGCGGTGGAATTCGTTATCCGGGGAGATACAACGCCGATCACAGAAAGCTATCGAACTTTTCCGCGGAAATCCTTTTCATCCCTCTCTGCGACTCCATCGTCTCAGAGGCAAGATGCGGATGTACTGGAGCATTTCCATCGATCTCAAGAATAGGATTACCTTTCGATTGGACGGAGAGACAGCGTATTTCTCCTCCATTGGCTCTCATGCCATCTACGAGAAGCCATGAAGAGGTACACCGATTTTCTTGCTATCGCACGCAGGGGTACTACAATTCCACTTCGATATGGATCCTTCAGTAAAACAGCGAGAGGTACTTTTACCCGATTCGGAGGCACAGGTTCTTCTTGCAGCCGAGCTGATGATTTTAGTTGCTGGCGACGAACAGAAAGTAAATCTTGATAAGGCTCTCGAGGTTTGGGCGGAAGTATTCGCCCGGCTATTCAGGCAACTGATACAGGCCGGTGTCGAGATTGAAAGGGTATTGGAAATTTTTCCCGATTTTGAAAAGGCGGTGCTGCATGACTTGAAGAAATGCGCAGAAGGTAATAGGAATCAGAGCGTGCGATATTCCATTATTCGAGAATCCACAGCTGATTATCAGCAATGCACGATCATTCTCACCTTGGATGGTGCCGGGGATCCTGTCAGATTTTCTTTCCCGTCTTTCCGGCAAACAGATGAAGGTACACGATATCCATTGGAGGAATCTCCTCTAATTCAGAATATGCTTTTGCAGGGTCAGTGTCTTATTCGGTTATTGATGGAATTGTTGGGAAGCAGACAGCGTTCGATGACCGGGTAACGGTGAAGAGATCGAAAGAATGCTCAAAATCCCTTTTATGTCAGGGTCTCTTTCCCTATACTGCCGCGGCTGCCGGGTGGAAGCTTCAAAAGCGGGAAACCTGGCGGTAGGATTTTTTCTCCAAATTCAATTCCAGCAATAATATTGCCCCATTGATCAGAACCTCCGATTTGGAGAATACAATCAAATTCTTTATTTAAATGAAAAAAATCATAG
>CAINWJ010000149.1 GCA_903854455.1 Candidatus Peribacteria bacterium
ATGGTCTCGATGACGTCGGAAACGCGTTTCCCATTCCATAGCAAATCCTTGTAGGCGGGATAGGCATTCAGAGCAGATTCTAGGTGCCTACCTGCCATCGTGGAGAACAGCTGCTGACCTTCAGGGCGCTCAGTAAGGAAATGGCATCCTTCTTTAGTAAAGCAGAGATCGGGCTCTCGTCGGTAGAGCGTAAGCATGCAGTCGAAGGGCAGGTGTTTTCCTGCCCAGCACAGGGTCGTTTCCTCGCCAGCTTTCTGGTCCCAGAACAGTGCCAAGTCATAGACATTGTAAAGATTGACCTTATTACTGAGACGAAAATCCTCCACGTAGCTTGTAAACAGCTTCTTCGTCAGTATTCCTATGGCGGTGCATCGGCGCTGCACCTCCGGATCCTTCCACAGCGCCTCGGGTGTTGCGAGTATTCGCGTACTGTCCTGCAGATATGCAGACAGATGCTGCTTGCCCTCATCAAGTGTACGAAGTTGCTTCCTGAGAGGATGTTCTTCGTTGTAATTTTTCGGATCGAGATTGAATGCAGTGATGAGCGTATTCTCAGATTGCCGTGCTTGATCCGTGGAGAGCATTTTCTCTGACGGTTCCTCAGGATTCGTGACAATCGTCGATTGTTGTGCGATTGCTTCATGGAGCGCAGGTTTCTCTCCCTTCAGCCAACCTAGAAATTTCTCCGTCATTCTGTCGGATGCTGTCGCAAGTAGCGTTTTCCATTCCTTGATCTGTCGGGTACATCGATTCTTGTGCTCCGCAGCATCGTTGTCAGGTTGTTTCTTCCGTCCGTCCCACCATTGAGCGATTCCACGGTTTGCAGTATGCAGCGCTTCCGTGCACTGATCGAAGACAGTACCGGCCTGTTCAGAAGGACGCTTCTTCGCTTCAGGTTGCATCGGTTGGCTCCCGGGTTGTTCCACCGGCAGATGACGGAGAAGCCGTTGTTCAGCGCTCAGGGATGTCATGGCGTATCGAATGTTGGGAGGATTTCCACATGACGCTCGGATTGCTCACGGTCAGCGTTGAGCTTCATGATCATTGTTTGACATCCATGTGGGATGTCGCGTATCTCATCTGCCATCGCTAGAAATTCCCGGCCCAGTTCATCGAACTTCCGAGCGATGTCGCTCCGATCTTTGTCGGACAGCTTCGGAGCCAGTTCGATCAGTGATTGACGCACTGCAGCGAGAATGAAGGTGCTCTTGCGTATGACGATAATGAATGACGGAGCGTCCATCGGAACGGTGCGGAAGGATGTGGGTGTGAGTTTCTGTTTATTTTAGCATAGTTATGCTGTTTTTGCCATCCCCCGGTACACCTCCTCGAACCGACTGATCGTTTTCTGTAGATCATGTTCGAAGAATTTTATATTTTTGCAGTTCCGGTGTAGTCACGAATGACATCCTGGTAGATTTTCTCTGCGCGTTCGATAATTTTTTCGATGGAATAGTTACTTGCCGCAGTCCTCGCTGCTGTTCCGAACGAATGCCGAAGCTGTGGATTCCGCAGGATCGTTTCAACGGAGGTCGCAAACTGGATCTCGTTTCCACATTCTGCGATAAGTCCGGTCACAGTATCCCGGATATATTCGGGCAAAGCCCTGCTATTCACGCCGACGGACGGCAGTCCGCACGCCATAGCCTGTAAAAGCGTCATGCTCTGTGTTTCGGATGTACTTGCGATAGTAAACACGTCAGATGCCTTGAAAAGGTCTGCCAGATCAGACTGAGAGAGAGTGCCAAAAAATTTCACATGTTTTTCCACCCCGAGTGAATGAGCAAGTTTCCGGAGAGCAGAACCATGACTTCCATGTCCTGCAATTGCCAAAGAAATTGTCGGGATCCGTTCTTTAAGAAGAGCGAGATTACGGATAAGAACGTCGATATTTTTTTCAGGTCCAAGCCTGCCAGCGAAGACCATTACTGTGTCTGATAATGCAAATTTTTTCTTGAGCACACGTTTTTGTTCTTCGGAAACGGGAGAGAAGAGGCGTGTATCGATGGGGTTGGAGAGGACCTCGTGCGGCGACTCAAGACCGTGCTCTTCCATCGCTCTCAGTACTGAGTGGGATGGTGCAAGTACGAACTGACAGTGGTTGTAGTACCAACTGATCGTCTTCATGAGTAGACGACGGATCCATGAAAGATTCAGGGGGAAATATCCATTGAACGCATCCATGGCCCAGTGGTTTGTGCCGATCAGCGGGCAACGTAGGTGCTTGGCTGCAGATAGCCCTTCCAGCCCCACACCGAGGAATGTATGTGTATGGATCACATCAAATTTCTTCCCGGCACATTGTTTCCAGCGCAGACCGGTTGGGATGACCAGACGGGATTGCTGTGTTGAGCTCGGAATATGTATGGAGCTGAAACGGACGATTCGGATCCCGTTTCCCGTGTTGAGTTCTTCGAAAGGCACATTGACTAATTGACAATCTTTCTTCGAAAAACTTGGAACGAAGCACGTTACCTCATGACCACGTTGTACGAGCCCACGGGCGAGGATCAGGACGGAGTCCTGAATACCTCCCAGTTCAGGGTAGAAGCTGTCAGAGAAGAGGGCGATATTCATGGATTGCTATGAGATGTTGAGCGTCTGGTTTTTCTCCAGAAGAGCACGAAGACAAGGAGTATCAGTATTCCTATAACGATGAGTGATATTTTGTCGATGTATCCATTGATTTGCCGATACATTGATCCGAAGTAGTATCCGATAGTGACGAAGAAGAGGGATTTTGGAATTGTTCCAAGGAGGTTGTACCAGAGGAATGGCCAGAACGGCATGCGTACGATGCCGGCGGATACGAGGGTGGGTCCTCCCGCAGCATGCGTCAACTTCGCGAGAACGAGAGTCTTTCCCGCGTGATGATCGAAATAGTGTTCGGCACTTCTGATGCGTTCTGACGTGAGACCGATGATGTGACCCCATCGTTCGATAACACGTTGACGCCCCCATCTTCCCAAAGCGTAGAACAAAGCATCGCCAGTGATATCTCCTGTGATAGACAGGAAAAATACGATGACGATATTCATGGATCCCACCGAGCACAATAGCCCTCCGATCACGGCGATGATGGGTCCCTCGATGACCATAATCGGGAACAGAAGAACGTATCTGTATTGGGTGAGAAGCGCGAAGATTTGTGCGTATGTGAAGAACATGAAGTGTGGACAGAAATACTACAGCTCTCTCGGAGAGAAAAGAACC